>NZ_CP040298.1 GCF_013393945.1 Nostoc sp. TCL26-01 | reverse complement strand
ATAGACCTCTAATAAATTTTAAAAAGTAGTTAATTAGGAAAATATTAGTTGTTTAAGAGCTAGCAGAAGCTCTGAATGAAGTAATTTTGTAGAAAGATTTTGGGCAATATTAAACTTTTCTAGGGTTTAATATTTCAACATAGCTCGACCATAGGGCTATTCTAGCCCCTGGTTTCTCATTTCTTTGTCTTGGCGCTCTACAAAAATATGTGGCAATGACATTAGCTATTAGCTTTTCGCTAATAGCTAAATCCGCAGTTTATTAATGATTGAGTTTTGAGTACCAGTGACTATATTTAGACAGCAGTACTCATGGCAAATACATTAGGAATTACTACCTTTTCTTCATGAGTTTTACCAATAAATTTACTGGTAATAATTTCTTGATAGGCTTCTAAGTCGGCTTGCCAGTTATCTAAAATTTGATATACGTTATTTTGTCGTTCTGAGGGATTTTCACTTTTTACTTCATAGCTAAAGCTACCACTAAATAAAACGATGGGAGTGTTCGTTTCATCTGGGTTCCGTAATCCTGCTTCATTGATGCTGAGGTAAAGGGGGCTACGCTCTAAATTGTAAACTAAGTTGAGTGAAGCTCTGACAGGTGCATTGCCCACTTCTTGCCATGCTCCTGGAGATAATAGGGTTTCTGATAGGAACAGGCGGGCTGCATCAAGTTGTTCTGCAAAAGCAATGTAGCCCCTGGGATTAATACCTACTGCCTCATACTCTACATTAGGTAAGGTTTGAACATATTTTTTAGCGATGTCTGCAACTGCTATTTCTGCTGCTGTTTTACTTTCTATTGCCTCTATAAATATAACTCGTGTAGGTTCAGCTATGATGGCGACACCGTTTGTGAAAGCAACTTGAGATACACTCTGGGTATATACTGGTTGACGAGCCATTTCCCATTCGCTGGGAACTATGCCACTGTATTTAAGAAAATCTGGATTAAGTATTGTTGGTTTATGATTTTTAGCGGCAATGATAATTCCCAACTCTTGCGTGATTAAGCTTTGGCTCATGACACTTTCCTGATAATTTTATGAGTTAATTTGTTTGTAGTTGTGTTCTCTAGCACTTGGTTTTCTGGAGACAATCTACTACTGAACATACTTGAGTAGTCTGGCTTGTACTTTTGTACACTTTTTATACGGTTAGTTGCCAGCGCGTTTATGCTGAAAACTGGTTAGATAGACTTTTCAGTAATCACCGCAGTCTAGATTGAGTTTTTCATGTATTGTGTGCGAAGTTTATGTATTTAATCAGTTAAACAAGTCGCAAGTCGCAAGTCACAAGTCGCAAGTACAGTTTTGTAACGGAGATTTAGACCCCGCCACAAAACTTGCGGCTTGTTAGAAGCCGGGGACTTAAACCCGCCGAAGTTTATTAAAAGTATGAAAACATTGCCGGAGAATGCTTTACATCTTTTTGGCAATTCATAAAAAGTGTCAAAAGATTGCAATATCTTACTTTTTTATAAATTTTATTCTTCGGTAAGATAACCAGTAATGTCAGATTTTTTAGATATTACAGTAACGAAAATTTTATAGTAAGCAGTAATTTTACTGTTGCTAAAATTCCTATGCCAGAAAAGACTTCCGACTTATGATTTAATTGATTTTTACCAGCTTGGTTCCAGCCAGAAAACTATTTCATAACTAGTTGATCTGTGTTGGCAATCACCCAAATATCTTGGCTATTATAAAAATCGCCTCTCTGCTCCAATGTAAAACCACCCAGCAACAATCCCAACCATACCTCTACCATTGGCATACGCAATCTAGATTGTAGTTTAGTGAGCGTAATTTCATCTTTGACTTGTGCAAGATAGTGAGCGATCGCACTCTGCCATTTCTGCACATCTTCATCACCAGCCAACCGATGCACATCTTCTACAGTCTGAATCTCCAACATTGCCAAGACATTCTCTTTCTCAACAGGCACGGCAACTGAATTATGACTTTCGGCAGCATGAGAAAACTGATGTGGCCAATGTGGTCTAAAAGTTTGCTGTGCTGGTTCTTCTATGAGATCATCCAAATCTAGCTGCATTGTCGTCCGCACTAACCCAGCAAATAAGAGAGTGCTGATCACTGGCCCTTCAACATCGTTCTGAGCGCGGACATCTGACAACAATAACTCAGCACGAGAGTTGAGAATATCTGCAATTTGATAAAAGGCGGCGGCGGCAGTTGACAATTGTGCTTCCACAGATAAACTTTTTAGCTCAGTATCCAAACATTCCCACACCGGAGAAAGTGAAGATGTGACTGGAGCTTCTGACATCTCATCCAAGATATCCCAGATTGTTAACTGATGATATGTAGTCATGATTCAGGATGCAATGGGCAGGGACGCGCTGGACAGTGAGTTGGACTAATCTCAAACATATCCTTATATTGGTGGAGGGAAACACCATATTGTTGAGCAAAAGCCTGTAACACTTGATCTGTATAAGTGCGAATCTTGCCAGCAGTTAGCCCAAAGCAGTGAATTGGCTCTAACCGACAAACAGGCTTTTGTCCCAGCCAGAGTTCTGCACCCAAGGCGTGTAATGGCTTATCCCCTGGTTCTTTATATAAATACAGCACAGCAAAATACGTCGCTGGTGGTTCGACTGCAATAGCATCAATTTCTGCTGAGTTATTCTCACTTCGGCGGCGGTAGAACGAACGGCGATTGTGGCAAACTTTGGGATTCCAGCATCCATCCCCATCAGTACCATGCAGAACTTTTGCTTTAGAAGTTGGTAACTTAGAGCATAACTGACACTTGGGGTCTAATGGTTTGGGCATAGCCTACTCCGCTTCTTCCTCACCAATAGCACGGTAGTAAGCAGCGATCGCCGCTTCTTGTTCACTACGCAATGTATACCGTCGAAATGCCTTCTCACTTTGATGTCCCGTCAATTTCCGCGCATGGCTGGGGTCAACACCCAGTAGTAGTAAATCAGTGGCGTAAGTATGCCGAAATTGGTGGGGATGCAAATCAACAATCCCAGCTAATTCACCGATTTTTTCCACAGCAAAGTAAATTCCGTGATAACTTAGCCTTTCACCTTTATATGAAGCATGATACGAAATCATCAACGGTGTGAGGCTATTTAGTTCTTCACCCTGACAAGAGCGCGATCGCAAATACTCTTGTAACACGTCGCGGCTTTCTTTACGCAATGGCACTAAGCGCGGTTCATTAGTTTTGGTATCAGGTAAAAACAGCAGCTTGCCATCAAAAGAGCCGACATTTAACTGTATAATTTCCCCAGCGCGGAGTCCATGACTGAGAATGTGGACGAGCGCTGTATCCCGTTGCCTTGTTTCGCCCAGCAATTCTAATGCTGACCAAACTCGCTCCATCTGTTCGTCAGTTAGACTTTGGGCTGGTGGCAATGGTACTTTTTCTAGCTTTATCCCCAGTGTGGGGTTAGTAGCAATGATGTCTGGATACGTGTAGCACATCCATTTAAAGAAGCTTTTGAGCGCAGCAACCCCAGCATTGATACTGCTTTTTGATAGGGGTTTTCCTGAATCAGTTTTTACTTCATCGCGCAGATATTCCTTGTATAACCCCAGGTGACGTGGGCGTAACTCATGATAGTGCAGTTGCGTCCATGCCAAAAATCGCTTGAGTTCGCGTTCATACATTTTGCGACTGTTCGGCGCAAGATTGGTACTGCGTAAAAACTCCAGTACTTTGACAAGCCGAATATCAATGGGTGCTGTTATCTTTTTGGATCTGCTACTGAGTTTTGTAGCACTCTTGTCAGATGCCGCCGGATCATTTTCGAGTGGTATGAGTTTAATTGGTGGTAAGGAATCTTTTTCTAAACTATCAGGAGATGGCATTTTCCTAAGAAAGAAAGTGAATAATTATAGACCCGCTTGGGTTAATGCTTGAGAGAAATCATCAATCAAATCCAAACTTTCTGCCCATTGTGTCAAGTATGTGTAGTCCAGAGTTTCTGCCTGCAACTTCAGTATTCCCAGCACATCGCGCCACTGCTTTTCAGATTGACTCCCCTTCCCCCAACACAACTTCTGTAAAATGGTATCTTCTGCCGAAGCCACCCAAAATTTAGGTATTCCTTCTAAGTCTATTAATTGGCGACGCGCCATCTGGGAAACTGAAAACGGCGAAACATCACTTAGATATAAGTCGGCATTAGCAATAGTTTCAGTATGGGTAATATTTAGCATTCGTTCACTTCCTTGCTTCAACCCCTCAACTGCACCTGCTGGACAATAGTACCCCGCACTTTCAAGTGTTGCCACCAATAAATTGATTTTCTGTGGTTGTACTTCAATCACCAAATCTAAATCACGAGTCGAACGTGGCTCTCCGTGTAAAGAAGCGGCAACACCACCACTGACATAGTAAGGAATATTAGTAGACTCAAAAATTTGGTGTAGCTCTGCTGCTAGGGTTATAGAATCCTGAATCCACATTTTTTCATCATTTCCTTGAGGCTGAAAATCACCCCTAAATTTCTCTGCTAGCAAAGCACGGATAAACTCATGACGAATTTTCTCCACAGATGCTCCACGATGCCGAAATTTAATTCCGGTCAGGCAAAGTTTCTTGATTCCACGCTCATGAGTCATGAACATTTCTAAGCGTTGGGTCAGCGAAAGTTGCCGCAGGCGAAAGAACATATATATATCCGCTTCAATATTTGTATCAGATGCTTGTGACCGATAATTCAGATTTGAATATATTTTCGTAGAAACTAAATTATTATTTACCACGATTCTTTCTTTCAACCCACATTTATTAAAGAAGTCGTAAGTCGCAAGTCGCAAGTCGCAATTAAGAATGTTTATCTCTTGCAACCACTATCTTCCTGCTACGAAATTTATTGCCAGTCAATTTATCTTTAATTTTGCGAGTAGAGGCTATGAGTATCCTCACTATCTCCTTAGCTTCCTGAAGTAACGGAGAAAATTTAGATTTCTCTACAATTTCAGATTCAATTAAAATTTCTAACCAGTACTCAGTTTCGCGTCCTTCCTTAAGAGCTATTTCCATTTTGTGCAAAAAATCTCAAAAAATCTCGATCAGACTGAGCAGAACGAGACTCGTGTACATTAGCACCAATACTTGTACCAGAACGTAACAGTTGCTGAGAAAGGGTACGGCAAACACCCGGTTTTTCATCAAGAAAGCTACAAGCTTTGATAATTCTAATCGCAAACGCTTTACTTCTGTCAGTGATACTAATGCTTCTGTCTACATTTACACCCACTGCTTTTACCCTTTTTACTTCTGTTTATTCTTACTTGCGACTTGCGACCTTCGACTTGCGACTTCAATGACCAATAATACCATATCCAAGACAAAATAAGGAACCCTTATCTTTTATCCGATATAATCTACGATTAATATTTCTTCCCCCTCTGCTATTGACTTTGTGACTTCGATAAGGAGCTAGAAATCCTATAACTACGTTGAAAATTTTTCAATTAGTCCGCGAACCAACAATTGAAACCATAAGTTGACCGCTAGCACTGGTTTCTGCTGGCAACGCAGATTAGGAAACGCATTAGTGGAGCTTAACTTTCGTGCAGCGAACGTAGAGAAGCTATCGCTCCTAGCACCAAATCAAGCTTTCTATGCTTGTTGTGTTCCTGATGGTTTGAAGATTCCAGCCTGTAGAAAAAGTAGACGTTCCTCAACTCTGTCAGGACGATTCAATTGCAATAGGCTAACTGTGACGCGACCTTGGGCTGTTAAAGGTAAAATTTCAGCATCTTTGAGTTGAAAATGCTCATGCCATAAGTCTTGGCGAGGATGATACAGTGGCACAATCTTCCCAGTTTCTGGATCAATGGATGCAAGATCACTTCCCTTACGCTTGTTGCATAAAGTGCAGGAAAGGGCTAAGTTTTCGGATTGAGTCAAGCCACCATGTTTTTCAGCAATAATGTGGTCAATTTCGTGAGAAACAAAGGTGGTGATATCAGGAATCAGGCAATACTCACAGCAGCCTTTTCCCCGGTTATAAACTTGTTTTCGCAGAGCTACAGGGATATAGGTTGTACTCATTCCCCGTCAATTTCTTGGAGTTTGACGAATGCTCTGGCTTTTGCCATTCTCACAACATGCTCCAGGTATTGATAGCTTTGCCATAGCTGCTCTTCGGTAGGAGTCAAACCCACCGTCCGATTTTTCTCAAGCAGGGCAGATATCTGAGCTTGTAGAGCGAGTGAGGGACGTAGGGCAATAATGGCTTCGGGAGTGGGGAGGTTGGCTAGAAATTCCAGAACTTCAGCTACACCTGAAAATTCGCTCTGGGTGATGGCATTAAGTTCTCGTAACCCCAACTCTAATATTTGTGGCAGCTTGTCCTCCAGGGGGTATAGCTGAGAAACAACATCATCAGGCAGATCAAATATAACTTGCATAAGCGATCGCGGGTCTTTGGATCTGATAATTTAGCTAATGTAGACTATGATGATGCTAACGCAGTATTGGAAGCATGAGAATACTTCATGGCACCTGGATAGCAAACGAGGAAACTGACTTTATTCAGTCAGGGTCTTTTTACTTGTGGGTAGAAACTCCTGTATTCCCAAAAACTCACACCAATAGTCAACAAATTCATCCGGGACATCTAGCAAAAGACGAGTTAATCAACTTTTTAGTCCAAGAATTGGGAATCAAAGAACCATCTTCCCAATTAAGCCAGCGCGTATCTGCAAAATACTTTGCTTTACCAACTGCGAATAATCAACCTCTACCTTCACCAGAATTAATCAAGTACTTAGAGATTGAGTTGACCGACAGCTACGAAGAATTTCAATATTGGCAAGTAGATTGTTATGAAACAGTGGTAACTGTCAAGAATGAAACAACACTTAATATTATCAAGCTCCTCAAAGATATCCATTTTTTAGCAATACATAATGCCGAGAAGTTTCAAATTGGTTCAGATTTATTCTTTTGGTATCATTACACTCAAAGTTTTAAACAAATAATCCTCAAAGACCAATTTATTCCTGCACTAAAATATCGGCAGTTAGCAAGCGAAAATCCCAAGAAAAAAGGCAAAAAACAGACTGAGCAAGCAGCATTTGAAATTTATGCCACCTGGGCAATTATTTCTGAGCAATATGAACAAAATATTGCTAAATATATTGAATATATGCCACTGATTTGTGTGGCAGGTGCAGCAACAACTAGCAATCAGATTGAGTTTTTTGACAAAGAAACACTATTGCGTCACTTTTCGGAATTTGTACTTGACGATTTAGTGACTCACACTCCATCTACAGCCGCTTTTGACAAACAAATTGCTGATTCTCTCATTGAATCTTGCTTTTATCCTCGTCAGCATAACCCACTAACAATAAATACTGCCCTGTCAGAATATCGGCAATGGTTGGTGTGGAAAACCAAAATTACCCGCACTCAAGCTGATTCACCTTTTCATCTGTGCTTCCAGTTACACTCTCCTTCTGACGAACAAATAGACAATTGGCAAATTCAATTTCTAGTAGCTAGTAAACAAGACCCATCCTTGAAGTTGGCGTTAGCAGACTACTGGACAATGAATCAAAAAACCAAAACTGGTGTACATAAAGATTTTGGCAAAGATTTTGAAACAAATTTACTGCTGAATTTGGGGTATGCAGCCCGGATGTATCCCAAACTGTGGCAAGGGTTGGAAACAGCGAGTCCAATCGCAATGCAACTTACCTTAGAAGAAGCATTTGACTTCCTTCAAGAAAGTGCTTGGGTGTTAGAAGATTCAGGATTCAAAGTAATTGTACCTACTTGGTATACTCCCGCAGGTCGTCGTCGCGCCAAAATTCGCCTCAAAGCATCGGGTCGCAAACTTGCTGCAACTAAAGGAGAAACAAAAAGCTATTTCGGCTTAGATTCACTGGTGGAATATCAGTATGAGTTAGCAATTGGAGAGCAAGCTGTCACACCACAGGAGTGGGAACAACTGATTAATGCTAAAACTCCTCTGGTTCATTTTCGCGGTCAATGGATGGAATTAGACCGGGATAAAATGCAGCAACTACTCGAATTCTGGCAGTCCCACGGCGAGGAACAACCCCAGATGAACTTGCTGGAGTTTCTGCAGCGCAGTGCCGAAGCTGGAGAAGACTGGGAAATTGAACATGACAAAGCTTTGTCAGAGATGATAGCGAACCTGCAAGATAAAAGTCGCTTAGAGCCGATTTCTGAACAGCTAAATCTGCAAGGTACGCTCCGAGAATATCAAAAGCGTGGTGTTTCCTGGCTACAATATCTGGAACATTTGGGATTAAATGGCTGTTTGGCAGACGATATGGGTTTAGGTAAATCCGTGCAGGTGATTGCCCGATTAGTGCAGGAGAAGGAGTTGTACGAAGCTCTTGGAGCAGGGGAAGAAATTACTTCCTTATCTCCCTTACCCACACTATTAATTGCCCCTACTTCTGTTGTTGGCAACTGGCAGAAGGAAATTGCCAAATTTGCGCCTCATTTAAAAACCATAGTGCATCATGGTAGCGATCGCCTGCAAAATCTGGCTGATTTTCAAGCTGCTTGTCAACAAAACGATGTAGTCATTAGCTCATTTACTCTAGTTCGCAAAGATGAAAAGCTATTGAGCAGTATTGAGTGGCAACGTTTAGTACTGGATGAGGCACAAAATATTAAAAATCCCAAAGCTGCCCAAACTAAAGCTATTCTCAAACTAAGAGCTAAACACCGACTGGCATTGACTGGTACTCCTGTAGAAAACCGCTTACTGGATTTGTGGTCAATTTTTAACTTTCTCAATCCTGGTTACTTGGGCAAAGAAGCCCAGTTTCGTAAAATCTTCGAGACTCCAATTCAAAAAGACAATGACCGCGTAAAATCAGCTACCTTGAAAAAACTGGTAGAACCTCTAATTTTGCGAAGGTTAAAAACTGACCAATCTATTATCAATGACTTGCCAGATAAAGTTGAACAAAAACTCTACACCAACCTGACTCAAGAACAAGCATCGCTTTATGAAGTGGTTGTCAAGGATGTAGAAAAACAATTAGAAGCAGTAGAGGGAATTCAACGCAAAGGATTGATTCTTTCCACCCTGATGAAATTGAAGCAGATTTGTAATCATCCAGCACAGTTTTTGCAAGATGGCAGTGAATTTTCACCCCTGAGATCTCACAAACTCAGTCGTTTAGCAGAGATGGTTGAGGAGGCAGTTTCTGAAGGAGAAAGTTTACTTATTTTTAGTCAATTTACGGAAGTGGGTGAAAAAATTGAAAAACATCTCAAACATAGTCTGCATTGCAATACTTACTACTTGCATGGTGGTACCAGTCGCCCACGTCGGGAACAAATGATTACCGAATTTCAAGACCCTAATACAGAACCATCAGTTTTTATCCTTTCCTTGAAAGCAGGGGGTGTAGGTATCACCCTGACGAAAGCCAATCATGTTTTTCACTTTGACCGTTGGTGGAACCCAGCAGTTGAAGACCAAGCAACTGACCGTGCTTTCCGTATTGGACAGAAAAAGAATGTCTTTGTGCATAAATTTGTTGCCATTGGGACTCTAGAAGAGAGAATTGACCAAATGATTGAAGATAAGAAAAAACTCTCTAATGCTGTTGTTGGTAGTGATGAATCTTGGCTCACAGAATTAAATAATGAAGCTTTTAAACAGTTAATTTCATTGAATAAGAGTGCAATTTTGGAGTAGATATTATGGCTAAATTTAGTCGAACTTGGTGGGGCGATCGCTTTATTCAAGCACTAGAAGCTTTTACAGATGATAACCGACTTAAAAGAGGACGTTCTTATGCTAGTGGAGGTAAAGTTAAAAGTTTTGAGATTGACTTAAATAAAATTACTGCGAAAGTCAGAGGTTCGGTTAATCCCTATTTTGGAGTCTACAAAGAACCAACTTATAATATAGAAATTGAGATTACACCTATTGCTAAAACACGTTGGAATGAAGCTATCCAAAAGCTTTCTTCTAAAGCTAGTACCATTTCTCGACTAATACTAAATGAAGTCCCAGAAAATATTGAAGATACTTTCTCTACTTTAGGATTGCATTTATTGCCCCATAGTAGTAAGGATTTTAAAACTAAATGCTCTTGTCCAGATTATGCTAATCCTTGTAAGCACATTGCTGGAGTTTACTATTTAGTGGCTTCTCAATTAGATAATAACCCCTGGTTGTTATTTGAACTGCGGGGATTATCGAAAGCAGAACTTCAAGCCAAATTAGCTGATTCTCCTTTAGGAAAAGCTTTGTCGGAGGAACTGAATGCTAAGGAAATGCCTTTAGAACTTTCTAGTTCGCTGTATACGAAGATAGAAAAGCAATCTCTTAGCCAAATGCCAAATGTTAGGGAGTTTTGGTTAGGTACAAAGCGATTGCCACAAACTATCGAGGTGCCGACTGTCAGTAGTGTGTCAGCAATTTTGATTAAGAAACAAGGAGATTTTCCTGATTTTTGGCATAATGATGCTTCTTTTATTGAAACAATGGAAGAATTGTATCAGCGGGTGAAAACCAAAAATCAAAGGCTCTGATTTCAGTGCGTTTTCCGCTTTCTCGAATGTCCTGTAGTTCAACTTTACACTCAACTGATACTACGTGTAATGGTGTAAGTCACATATAGACTAAATGAAGAGGTTTCTGAAACCTTGATCACTTGCGCCAGGTATGGGTGTGATGTTTTGAAGGAAGTTTTGGCAGTATGAAAACGCCATTCGCCTACACAGATTGAGTACAGGTCAGTCTAGATGATTCATTATAATTGTGTATGCTGTTGAAGAATAAAATATGCCAAAAATTTATCGGTTGAAAATAGACAACTATGTCAGTGCCAATGCTCACTGCATGATTGCAACTGCCCATGTAGATACTTTTCCAACAGACTTACCTTTAGAACCAAACATTAGAGAACCAAACAAGAAAAGTGCGACATACAGACAAATATTTGACTCAGTGACGACTCAACCCGAAAAATTCTTTGAGCGACATAGCGGGATAGTTCTATGTGCAAACAAGGTGAAGCCTAGCAAAAACAAAACTGAACTAGAACTAGAGGTACTAGAAGCTTGTGAAGGTGGTAGCGACGGCATTATTAATGGAGGGCATACAGTTTTAGCTTTTGAGCAAGCGAGAATTTACAATTATGACCTGACAAAAGCGAGGGTCAAAGTAACAATCCACATTGGACTAACGGAAGATGAAGCCAAAGATATAGCATTGGCTTCAAATACAACAGCCCCGGTAGATTCTCGCTCCAAAGTAAATGCTAGAGGTGACTATAACTTCATCAAGCAATTTTTAGTGAAACTAGAGCGCGAACAAGAAACAAAATTCCGCATCGCCTACTATCAAAACCAAAGTGGCACTCCCAAAAATCCGCAGTGTAATGTCAATCATCTAATCAAATTAATAAACTGCCTGGACAGAAACAGATACAATCCCGAAGCTAACAAGAGAGCCAAGCACCCTCCGGTGAGCAACACACCCAGCTTGAGTGAGGCGGAAACAGAAAGATTGACTAAGCTATTACCGCTACTGCCCAAAGCTTTGTGGTTAGAGCAACGCCTATTTCAAATTATACAAGAGCATATCACGAACCCCAGAAGAAAGGGAGTGAACGACTTAGCATCAATAGATACACGCAAAAATACGCTTCTACCTGACAGTAGATATTCGTTTGGGTTTAGTGCGCCGGCGGATATTGCGCTGCCAATTATTGCATCCTATCGGGTGTTTTTGGATGAAGAGTACAACTGGATAATACCGTTTGAGGAGTTTGCTGAAAATTTCCTGCAACATTTGTGGACTAACTATTACAAGAAATACTTGGTGTCGGAGAAATTGGCAGGAAATACAGTAGGAAGCAAAATCTGTCGCAATCCAGAGATTTGGGATAGTCTCTACCTCTCGGCTCAAAGCTATCTCAATCAGCACTTGATGAAGATGGTGAACTCGAAAGGGCGCGAAGAATTAAAGCTGGCGAATTAAAGAGGGAACAGGGAACAGGGAATAGTTTTCTCTATTCCCTGTTCCTGATAAAATAAGAGAATTAAGCTAATAAAAACTAATAAAATTTATAAGAAAATTAAGATAAACAAATCTCATATTTTTAAGTATTTAAAAATGTAAAATAGCGACAATTACTAAATAATTTATGTTATAAATAGAGAATAATCATGCAAGTATCTAAATAAATACTATGCACCCAATAGAGTTTAAGAAAAAGTGGGAATTAAGCTATCAACAACTTGCATCTGTCCTCGGATACGAAAGTGACTATACTGTTCGCTGCTGGGGAATGAAAGGAAAGTTTAAGCGAAACCCTCAAAACGTTGTTCACATAGCGTGCAGTCTTTTAGATGAGAAATGGTCAAGTCAAGGTAAGAAGCTAAATTCTTGTCTGTCAACTACCTATACTGACTGAGTACAGTACAGTGTAGGCTTGCAAAACACCTAAGAAATTAGTTGAAAAAATTTTTCGTTTGTAGTTGCATTTGAGACTTGCCCGCCTAGTTAAAAGCGGGTATTTTTATATTTGTAAATTCTAAGAGATTCGCGGAACAAATGAAAGCGGGAGGTTTTTCCTGTCCGTATAAAGAAGAATTAACAAGACCGCAAGTTGCTTCTAGAATGATTCCACCAGTTACAGCAAGGCAACTACATGAATACATCAATATTGCTCGCAAATATGAGCCTGATTTCTTGAGATTCACCCATCCAAAAACGGGGGGAATAAATGGTTATGCGAAATTACGCGAATACCATATCCCGGTACTTCAAGAAATTCGTTCGCTGGCCAGAGAACATACTTTAGCTGAGATAGAGGACGAATTTAAAAAAAGAGCATCAAAAAGAAAGTCAATTCAAAATGACGCTCTCTACGACACGCTAAAAGCGAACGATGACTCGCTCTAAGCGTTCGCGGTAGCAGGGCGTTTAGCCCATTCTGGCGACTGACGTATGTATTCTGTTTTGTTAAATTTTGGTTCTAAAAAAGCAATAGATAAAAGGAGGAATTAACTTGGCATCTAATACTCAAATTTTGGCAAAAGCTTTAGGTAGATTAGTCCGGAAATACCAGCATCATATTTATGCAGTTGGCACAGCATTGATTATGGTATTACAAACAATGCCAGCCCACGCATTCGGATTGTTTGACCCAGCACAGGTAGCGCTGACCTGTATGTTTGGTGGTGCATCTGCGGGGACTGCCAATGCCGCAATAAGCGCGCTTCCTGGAGTAATAAATGCGGCAATAACCGTAATGCTATTTGTGTATTTTGTAGCTTCTGGGGTGAAAGTAGCGAATGCTCTAGGGGAAGGACAAGAAGTAACCCAGATGGTGCAACAACCGATTGGGATATTTTTCATCACCTTGGTGCTGTTTATCGCGCAAAATATTCTGTTTGCGAATGTGACAGCAGCTTGTTAAATGAGACAGAAAGAAATTAAGCCAGTTAATCAATCATTAGGAAAGAATGCCCAAATTGGAATTTTTACGGGATTCCAATTTGCGATTTCTATGTTGTCATTTGGATTAGGATTTTTCTTAGCATTCCCACTAGGTGTGGGAATGATATGGAGCATTCTAGTTGGCATTTGGTTCGCTGTGACAGCCATAATTTTATCGGGAAAAAGACCATATTTATTTTGGTCGAGAATTTTTCCTAATGTGCCATTTTGGACACGAGGGTATATAAAGTATACTTCCCCGATAGAGAAGAGAAAAGCCGAGACAAAAAAGTTAGGTTATGGCATTAAAAAAAGGTAAAACTAAAAGCCAAAAATTAAATCCTTTTGAAGACTTGCTAGACCTGACTACCTTAGTGAGATTGAAGAAAGGAGGATATACAATAGGGGCTTATTTGCTAAGTAAAAAGCAGATAGGCGATACTAACAATACTTTGCAGCTAGTATTTGGTTATAGCTGTAGGGGCATTCACCCATTATTTAATTCAGATGAACAAGTAGAAGCGATCGCCCAAGCATTCGAGAATGGTTGTAAAGAATTCGCTCAAGGGGAACGCTATACATTTCGCTGGAGTTCGTTTTGCAATGAAGAGGAGGTAATAGAAAATTTTCGCCATCGTTTAAGTAATCCAGTAAATGATGAAAGTGAGTTTTTAGATTGGGGGTGTGTATCTCGGCTCCAACAACTAACAAGACAGAAAAAGCGAAAAAATATTGCCCTGAACGTTTACGCAACATTCACCGTAAAACCAGGGGGAACAGAAGCGGGAGATGCAGTAGATCGGGCAATAGTCAACTTATCGAATTTTCTCCAAAGAAGATTTACGCCGACAGGAGCGACAGAACTGACAAGGAAAAGCTTGATGCAAGTTCTGGAGAAAGCGATAAATGTATCACTCAGACATCAACAAATCTTGTCGTCAATGGGTTTAAATCCCTCCCCGAAATCTGAAAAGGAATTGTGGCAGGGATTATCATTACAAGTAGGAGCAAAACCAGTAAAAGTCCCTCATACTTTAGTTTTTAGTGATGGAAAGCTGACAGAAGAATTCCATGAGTCTTTGCCATCACCAGGGCAATATATAGATGCGGCTCACATAACATCTGTGCTGTTAAATAATGGCATTCCCTTTGCAGATCGCAAATGGGTATGTCTCTCCACGCCAAAAAATGGTCAGAAATATGTGGGAGTGTTAACGCTCACACAAAAACCAGAGGCGTTTGTCTCGACAACGGCGCAAGTGCGATTTCTGTGGAATATATTCGCCAGGGAGATTATTTATGATATCGAGATAATTACAGAGATTAGCCCAGCCGACCAGAAAATAGTGCGGTTAACTCAGCAGTTGATTACAAGGCGATCTCGCAATGCCCAGATCAGTGCCAGTCGAAAAACTATCGACGTAGCATCACAGATTAACACTGAGTGGTCTGTGAATGCCCAAAAGCAACTATACACGGGTGATGTGCCAGAAAACGTCGCACTGATTATCTTGGTTTATAGAGACAGTCCAGAAGAAATAGACGATGCTTGCAGGTTGATTTCAGGTTATGTGAACCAACCTGCGGAATTAAGCCGTGAGATGCAATATACATGGCTGATTTGGTTAGAAACTTTGCTGTTGAGGCAAAGACCACAACTAACAAGTCCATATAACAGGAGAACATCATTTTTTGCCAGTGAAGTGATTGGCTTGACTCCGGCGGTGCAGACAGCCTCTGCTGACACCCAGGGATTTGAGTTAATCTCCGATGAGGGACACTCACCAGTCAAGATTGATTTGTCCAGAACCAAAAACATGATGGTGATTGGGACAACGGGAAGTGGAAAATCAGTTCTAGTGTCATCAATTATTGCCGATTGTTTGGCATTGGATATGTCAGTTTTGATGATTGACTTGCCAAATGACGATGGCTCAGGCACGTTTGGCGATTTTACCCCTTACTACAACGGTTTTTACTTTGACATTTCCAAACAATCGAACAATCTTGTCCAGCCACTAGATTTATCAAAAACCCCATTAGAGCAAAGAGAAGATAGAGTAAAAGCCCATCGTAATGATGTAAATCTCATCGTCTTGCAGTTGGTTTTAGGTTCACAACAGTTTGACGGTTTTCTCGCTCAAACAATTGAATCGTTAATTCCGTTAGGGACAAAGGCATTTTACGATCATCCAGAAATTCAACGCCGTTTTGAGTCGGCCAAAACAGAAGGGTTAGGTTCAGCAGCTTGGGCGAACACCCCGACTCTAGTTGATCTGGAGCAGTTTTTCTCGGCAGACTGCATTGATTTGGGGTATGAGGATGAGAATGTCGATAAAGCGCTGAATTATATTCGCTTACGGCTTCAATATTGGCAAGCTAGTTCTATAGGGGACGCAATTTGTAAACCTTCAACTTTTGAAACTGACAGCAAGCTGATCACCTTTGCGTTAACCAACCTGCAATCAGGTAAAGATGCTGAGGTATTTGGGATGTCGGCTTACATCGCAGCTTCCCGGCAGTCCTTATCTTCGCCCAACAGCGTGTTTTTCATGGATGAAGCCAGCGTACTCCTACGTTTCCCGGCATTATCCCGGCTGGTGGGACGGAAATGCGCGACTGCGCGGAAATCTGGATGTCGGATTATCCTTGCAGCCCAGGATGTAATCTCTATTGCCAAATCAGAAGCCGGAGAGCAAATATTACAAAATATGCCTCTGAGGCTGATTGGGCGAATTGTTCCAGGAGCATCTGGTAGTTTTTCTGATTTGCTGGGCATTAAGAGAGAAATCATTGATAACAACGAAAGCTTCACTCCCAATATTCAACAATTATATACATTGTGGCTGTTGGATTACAACAACAAATACACCAGATGTCGCTATTATCCGTCCTATCCCTTGCTGGCTTTAGTTGCCAATAGCAGGGAAGAACAAGCGACACGCGATCTGTTTAAAGAACGTTACAAAAATAAGTTTGAATGGGTAGCAGAATTTTCTAAGTATTACGTCGATTGCATTAAGCAGGGTAAGCCACTATGAAAACTTTATCCACAATCATTCAAAACAAAATCTTATTAGCGATATTAGCGGGGGTTATATCAATAGGGAGTTTTCAAGTTTGGCAACATAACAAACTTGAATATGAAAAACTAATAGCGAAGAGAGAAGAAGACTGTCAACATGATTTATTGACTGGAGAAGTTCATATTAAAGGCAGTCGTAGCCTGACAATGTTGAGGTATAACAATGTAGCAAATCCAGCTTTAAAACAACCAGGAAATAATACTGAATTTAAAAAAGATGAAATTTATTTACTGATTAAAAGAAAGCCAGATTACTTAATTCCTCCTAATGTGTCTAATTATGATAGTTCGTTTTTCAAGTCTCTTTCCTCCGTTGGGGATTATCCACCACAGCCATTAGCGGTAAAGGGTGTATCTATAGATATAGCAAAAAAAAAAGCTGTAGTTTCTTCTTATTGTTCAAAAACACCATTTACAGTACCTCTGGAGAATATCTATGAAACTTTTCAACCGAACGATTATCGTGACAATTTTGGCTTCCCAACTTTTCTGGAATAGTATTCCAGCGCCAGCTGAAGTATCAGATTCAAGTGCTGTTGTGGTTGATACTATTGAAGTAGAAGCTGATTCAGATGTAGCGAATCCAGCCAAAAAGCCCAAAAAGACTTTCTTAGAAAAAACACTGGACTTATATATCAAAGGACAAGAATATTTAACCACAGCAAAAAAATACGTTGATCTGGATTTTAAAAAGTTCGGTATCAAATGGGGAAGTCTCAACACTGAAATAGGAAAAGCCATAGATAAAGCAATCAAAGAAGGGCAGAAAGACCCATATAAAACTGGTGATGGTGTTAACGATGCTGTTTCGGAGCAAGAAGATACAAATTTAATTGATACTCCTCCAGAAGTTCAAGGAGAGAATGCCGAAATAGATGTACATCAAGCATACACTCGCGCACAATCTCAAGCAGTTTTAGGAAGAGAAGGACAAAAAAATCAAGCTGAAGAAGTACAGATTACTAATACTGCTGTCAGCGACTCATTAGAACAAGCTGATGCGGCTCAAGCTGATGTTGTGACGCAAGATATTCTCAAAAAAATGGCTATTCAGAATGTACAAACAGCCATGCTTGTAAGAGCTACTCATGGCGAATCCCAAAGACAAACACAACTTCTAGCAACGTCAAACATGAATCTGGCTGATATTAATAATCAAATGAGCATAGAGGAGAAAAAAAGGCAGGCAGAATCATCAGCTACCTCCAGAGAAATATTACGTGCTGGGGCGGTATTAGATGCCTTTTGGAAAAATCAATAAATTTAAATATAACGAAGCGAGTTGTTTATGTATTTCATATTGGGACAAACATTTTCTAGTGAAATTGTTAAAGGTGCTGAGAACGGCTCAGAGTTGATGGTGAATGCATTTAAGCAGGACTGGCAGGATTTAGCAACAGGTCAAAGCCCAGTTTATATAGCGGTTGTATCAGTATCAATGTTAATGGCGATAGTACTAGTGAGCTTTTGGTCATTAGGCTGGTATAGACAAATTAGTGATGAGGGTTTTTCAGCTAATGTGATGAGTGAAATGGTTTTTCCACTTCTAGTAATTCTCATGCTTTCTAATAATGGAGCGATGTTAGCTAATACATCATTAGCATTAAGGAATGTGACAGTTAAAATAAATAGTAGTATTTTGTCAATTACCAGGAATGGAATCAGCTTCAGAGATGCTATACGCAGTGTAAATACAGAGCAAAGTTTTTTAATAGCATTGCAAACGGCTATCGCCTCATGCGACAAATTAGAAATATCAAAAACTGATACTGAAGGAAAGACAACAAAACCACGTCAACAATGTATTAATAAAGAAATAAAGAAGGCTCAGGAAGAGGCACAAGCAACTAAAAAAAGCAGAGGATTAGGTGGAAGTACTGTGAATTTGAAATGGAATCCTATTGATATCACGGGAGAGTTAGTTAATGATGCTGTGCAAGGTATTGTATTTATTATTTTGAGTGGATTAGCAGCCGGATTTCAATATATTGTGCAACTGTCTTTTTTGTTGGTAGTTTATGTAGCACCTATATTTTTAGTTTTGTCATTATTACCTGTTAGTGCTAAACCTATTTATGCTTGGTTCTCTGGATGGTTGGGATTAACCTTGGTACTGATTTCATATTCAGTCATTGTGGGAATAGTTGCTGGTTCAATAGCGAGCCAGCCTTCAACTAATCTTTTATTGACCCAGTTACTCCAAGCCATCTTTTCACCCATTCTAGCGGTAGCAATAGGGACAGGTGGAGGGATGTCGGTGTTCACAGCTTTCACAAATGGACTGAATTTCTCTATATCTTTATTGGCAAGAAGATGAAGCTATTAGAAAAAAAAGAATTAAATCTCACGCCTATTTTTTTAATAGGAAACGTCGTTATATTAACGTTCTTACTATTAATAGAGTTAGTAAACTTTTTGGGGTTAGTAAAAATTGCTAACTCAAAAGCCCCAACATTAGTAGAGCTAAGTGATGGAGAATCAATTAGAGTATATCCGATAAGTAGTGATGAGAGATCACCAGAAGCTATTACATATTTTGTAGGACAAACAATGACAGGCTTATTGAGTTGGAATGCTGTCCCTCAAAATGATGCTGAATCGCCACTAGAGAAGTTAAAACTTGACACTGGCGTACAAGCAGGACAGGGCAGAATCACCACAAAGACTTGGGCGACAGGATTTGCATTATCGGAAGATTTTCGCGCCCCATTTCTTGAGCAAATAGGTAAGCTGACACCAGCAGATGTTTTTCAGGGTTCAACGCAATCTATCCTCAAAGTTAGCTTCCTGGGCGAACCTAGAAAGCTAAAAGAAAGTCGAGGATGGACTGTAGATTTGATTGCGGAACTAATTATTTTTAAAGGTGGCAATGTTATTGGTGAACCCATAGCATTTAATAAAACTATTTTCATCAAAGCCGTAGATACGCCCAAATTATCTAAACAATATTCTGATATTCAAAAAATAGCATATCAAGCTCGTAAGGCTGGATTAGAAATTTATAAAATTCAAGATTTTGAACTAGGGGAAAAATGATGGCAACAGAAATAGAAAATCCACAAGTAGAAATAGAAGATTATTTAAGGTCAGAAGATGACGAGTTTACCGAATTAGAATTAGAGGTACAAGATAATTTAACAGTAGAAGATTCCCCAGAATATAAGCAAGACTTTGCCGTCATGAATGGGGTAAATATTGCTTTTGAGACTAATGGAGCAGTAAATGAAACCGAAGTTCCAGAACCAGAAGAAGTTACCACAACTCGCCCAACTTCCCAAAATCCCTTGATAAAAGTTGCAGTAATTAGTGGAATAACGCTGCTTTTCGTAGCACTAATAGGTGGTGTAATTAGTGGGTCGATGAACGCGCTAAAATTGTCCACTACAAAGAAAATCGAACCGCCACAAAAAACAGAAGAAGTGGCACAAACAGTCAAGGACGAATCAGGGACAGATAAAGCCGCCTTAGCTTTGACGAGGCAAAGCATGGCAATGGAAAAAATCCGCGCTCTCAAAGCAGAAAAAGAAGCCACACCAATACCAACGCCAACCGCAGTCCCGACATCTCAATCTGTACCAGTAAGAAAATCTGCACCTGCACCACAACCAAAAACAGTTGCTCAACGTCCTGTTCAACGCACTTATCGCCGAATTGATACACCTTCATCTTCAGTTGTGCGACCAGTTCAATCTCAACCAGTTCAACACCAAACCAAGGCAATTACAACTGCTAAAGCACCAGTAGACCCCATGCAACAATGGTTGGCTGTTTCTAATGTTGGTAGTTTTGGTGCAAATACAGCGCAAGTAGCATCCAATGTTGAGGGTGCAGAAGGGATAGAGGGAGGACTTGGACAACCAAAACCCGTATCTTTAGCTGTCTCGTCCAAAGATAAACAAACCAAAAAAACTGAAAATCCTGATTATGGTCAAGCGCGTGTTTTAGTAGGCACTCGTAGTGAAGGGAAGTTAGAAACCCCTATTGTTTGGAGTAATAATACTGAAAATCAATCCTTAAGTTATTTGATTAGATTAACAAAACCATTAAAAACGTCTAGTGGTAGTGAGGTATTACCTAAAGATTCCTATCTTGTGGTGCAAATGAAGGGGGCTAGTCAATCAGAATATATTCAATTACAAGCTGTATCAGCACTAGTCAATAATAATGGTGAAACCGAAGAAAAAAGTATACCTGAAGGAACAGTTTTGATATTAGCTAAAAATGGCAAGCTCTTAAAAGCTAAATCACGTCAAGGCAATGACTTAGGAGGAACAATCTTCTCAGCAGTATTGAGTGGTGTGGCTAAAGCATCTGAAATTCAGAATCGCCCTAATAGTCAAATTACTACCTCTAATGGCTTTTCATCTAGCACGATTAGCAATGACAATAAAGATTTATTAGCTGGGTTTACTGAAGGAACATTAGGTGAAATAGTCCGAGGGATTCAGACAAATAACCAACGGCAGAATCAGCAATTTCAATCAGACGATAAAGTGTTTGTAATTGAAGCTGGAAAGCAGGTGCAAATATTTGTTAATCAAACTATTAATTTATGAATAATTTGATTAGTCTTGTTCAATACTTGCCTAAATTAAAGAGTAGTTTAGCATTTTCCTTATCTTTGATGCTTGTAAACTCTGGTCAAGTAGTTTTAGCGAATACCAGAACGATTTATGCACAAGATGCTCAAGGTGTGCAATCCAAAACTGTAGAATTGCGCGTCTGGAAAGGATATGGCGTGACAATTAATTTAATTCCGACAGGTGAAATAATCAAGCAAGTCTGGATTGGAGATCCAAGTCGGATTAGCTTTACTTCCAATGGGGATTTATGCCCCAAAGATGCAAGTCAAGATTGTCATGGAGGAGCAACAGTTTTATTTTTAAGGCAGATTCAGCCAATTAATTTTCCCAATATGACATCAAGTAGAGATGGCAGCACTCAAATCACTATTCTCACAATTGGTGTTGACGGACAAAAGCAATATCAATTCAAGCTAATTCCGGCATCTGGACAACCAGCTTATACAAGTCTGGTCATTAAACCAGAATCAGAAAGACCAGCACCTTTATTATTAGCTAATAGGAGAGAAGTCCCACAAGCCTTGCCAACTCCACAGCAAAAATTAATTTCTATCAATCCTGAGTCTACTAAGCCTGAGATTGCTGTTACAGAGGCTGCTATTTCTGAGACTATTACGGTTACAGCTAAATCATCACTTGTAACTGGAACAGTGCAAAGAAATAACGCTAATGCTATTGTTGCTGGTCTAGTTGTAGCGCATCGTAATGGTCAGATTAAGTCTGGTTCTACTACTTGGAAGAAAGTTCAAGATGCTATTAAGTTGTTGCGGCAAGGTAAAAGCCAGCAAGAGGCTATTTCTAGGTCGGGGATTTCTGCACAAATTTTTGACCAATTGATTGAGTGGGGAAGAAAACCATGATCCATATCTTGCGGTTGTCCTTAATTATTAGTGGATGTTTGCTTTTAAATTCCGCATCAGCGAACGCAGATACAGCAAGCATTTTACCAACAGTACCTTACCAGCAAGGAAACCGCCGAGGTCAAGCCCCCGATTGGGCAAAAATTACCTGGGCTATGTTACCAGCAGTACAGCAAGGAGGATATCTCAAAGTTCCAAAAGGATATGTCTCAAAATTTGGGTATGACCCGTCGCGGTCATGGAATGCGGGACAAAAATCGGATTCTGTGATCATGCTGGGTGATGCAGATGAGGAATTCCGATTTGGAGATTTTACATTAGATGATATAGCCAAAATAGTGTTTAAAGATGAGGGGCAAGATCAAGCTCAAGAGCCAAAATTGAAAGATGTAGGGTTTGTCAAATGGCAGACGACAGCATCATTAGTCAAGGCGATTCCATCATTAGGAAATCTGAAAGTTAATAGAGTCAAACCGATTTTGGATGCATTGGGAGAGAGTGACTATCTACCAAGTTCATGTCGTAGTGGGACGATCTCCCAATGTTTACTCGCAAATCCCCAAGCTGGAGAACGTCCTTTAGGGGATATTGATTTAAATAAATATTCCACCAATTCCATACCAGGGTTAAGACAAACACCAATTCGTCAGTTTAAACAATGGCAGCGCACATACATAAATCAAGTTCCCGGACTCAATAAAGTACCTTTTAGTCAAATGCCAAATCCACTTAAGTCTGGGACTAGTTTAGTGGGCATTGCTTCTACTGTATTCGGGAAATCGGAAAAAGGAGATCCGATGGTAGGGGATGCTTATTACATTTCCGGCAGTGTTGTCAGGGGGGACAGCACCAAATTTAAAGCTTGTGAAGCGAGGAAAGAATGCTCCTACTTAGAATTGGGAGATTTAGGTGGTAAGCGTGGAGCTTTGTACGGAAAACGCTGGGCATCAGGTTCTTCCCAAAAAGTCAAAGGTGGTTATGGGTTTCTAGCTGGAGTTAACGGGGGTAGAGAACCCACAGGTAGACTGGTGTTCTCTCCTTCATTTAAAGTGGCAATGATTGGTGCAAATGAATCCACGGGAACGGCTGATTTTGGTTTGTTCTTCCGTATCTGCATCCGCCCACCATTTTCAGCAAAGACTTGTACGCCGTATTTCATTGGCCCGATTCCTTGGATACCAGTTAAAGAAAACGACTTGGTGTTTGTGGGGACGGGGAGGTAATATCAATTCGCAAGTCGCAAGTCGCAAGTCGCAACGATGCTCCCGCCCCGTTCCGCTGTTTTCATGCCCAAAGGGCTGTACGCAATTAAAAAAGTTAGATATGAGTAAAACTACCTCCCAAGTCAGTTTCCATCAATTTATCCCTCCAGGGCTGGAGTCAGCGTTGATTTCACCTGCCGGATTAGGAATACTTTTTTGTGGCTTGGTTATCCTCATAGCTAAATATATTGATAGCAAAGGAGGGAAAGGAAAACTGGCAACGGCAAGATGGGGAGTTGGTGCAGAGAAAACAGCAGCCCGTAAACTGGGATGTAAGCAAATTCGAGAGCGCAGACATAATCGAGTTTGTTTATTTGTTGGGACTCCGAAAAATACCAAAACTGAAATTGTGAATCAGCGAAGAATTACACAGATACCGGAAGATGCAGCGACACTATACTTACCGGAAGCACAACGTGGGATTTTAGTTTGTGGTGGCCCGGGTTCTGGTAAATCATTTTCCATGATTAATCCATTACTCCGTTCTGCCATTGACCAAGGTTTGCCCCTAGTGCTTTATGATTTTAAGTATAGCGAGCAAGAATCACCTACAGCTAAAGCCAAGGGACAAGCCCCAATATTAGCAGGATACGCCTTAGAGCGTGGTTATGAAGTTAAGGTTCTAGCTCCAGGCTTTCCAGAATCAGCCGTTACCAATCCAATAGATTTTCTGCGTAATAACGAAGACTCAGAAATGGCGCGACAGCTTGCTATCACACTAAACCGGAACTTTCAACTGAGTTCAGATAAGTCGGGAAATAGCTTTTTCACCAATGCAGGAGATCAGTTGGTGCAGGCAGTGTTTATGTTGGCGAAAGGGACAAAGTATCCGGATATCATGATGTGCCAAGCAATTTTGGGATTGCCGAAATTAGTACATAGAATAGAACAAGCCGAAAATTTGAACTTCATGGTCAGAGAAGCGTTTGCACAGTTTGTGTCTGTAGCGGGGTCGCCGGAAACAGCAGCTTCAATAGTGGGTACAGCTAGTGGATTGTTCAGTCGATTTATGGTGCCGGCAGCATTAGCAGCATTCTGTGGAAAAACGAATATTCCATTGGATTTGAAGGGTCGGCAAATGATAATTTTCGGGATGAATAAAGAGAAGCGGGATGTAATCGCGCCGTTGTTAGTTTCCATTCTTCATCTATTAGTTAGCAGAAATGTGGCAGGAAAGCGCACAATTCCTTTGGTATTGGGAATTGATGAATTACCTACGCTGTATTTACCTGCCCTGGTCGATTGGCTTAACCAAAATAGAGAGGATGGGCTAGTGTCAATACTGGGATTACAAAACTTATCAATGTTAGAAGAAGCCTATGGAGAAAATACAACGAATGCCATTTTTGGAGGATGTGCGACCAAAGCATT
Source organism: Nostoc sp. TCL26-01 (assembly GCF_013393945.1). Taxonomy (NCBI): domain Bacteria; kingdom Bacillati; phylum Cyanobacteriota; class Cyanophyceae; order Nostocales; family Nostocaceae; genus Nostoc; species Nostoc sp. TCL26-01. The sequence goes on along the minus strand of NZ_CP040298.1, from coordinate 191,234 downwards.
TTTTAACCCACAGGATGATATTGCTGCCGAGCGATTTAGTAAGTTTTTGGGTGATGTTGAAATTAAGTATAAACAGCATTCTCGTTCTTCGGGAGGAAAGTCCGGGGCAAGTACGTCTAATTCTGACCAAAACGGCACTCGCAAATTATTTGAAGTGAATCAATTTAATACTTTACCAGAAGGAAAAGCGGTAATTATTAACCCAGGATTTCGCTCTCGTGGACAGATAAGTTTACCGATTTTAGAGAAAATTAAGATTCCCCAAAGAGATATAAAATCGGAAATTGAAAGTGTGAAACTCTGGTATGAGATTCAAAAAAAATTAGCATTACAATCCAGTTTAGAAATTCCAGCAGATGAAGAAATGAGAGTAAGACGGCAAGAGGCATTAGATTTGTTACCTCTGATAGAAAATCAAGAACAATTGTCAGAATATGCCAGTTTAATATAAAATCTGAATTCAGAAGAAAAGGCAAAGTCAAAGATTTATAATTTGCCGTTAATCCCCTGATAACTTATTTTTTTATATTTGTATTCTGACTCCTGGCTTCTGAAAATTAAGGAGTAAATATGCCTCAGTTCAACGAATATTTTTTAAGTGAAATTGCTAAATTACCACCTGATATAGCATCTTTAGCACATAAATATCCTCGTGAGATGATGAGTGTGATATATGCTTGGGATGAAGAACCATTTCCTGAAGGTTATATTCCTGAAAGTGTTGAAATTTATTATGCAATTCCTGGGGAAGCAAATGTCCGTATAGTTAATGGAGTCTTAAAAAAATATAATGTTCCAGAATTTGAAGGCAATCCTCATTATGTATCAGTATTCCTGGATGGAGATGTTGCTTACATCGAAATTGAGGGTAAAGAAGTGTTAAATAAGCTAGGTGGTGCTTCATTACCTCAAGTAACTATTGACCCATCTACTTTGATTGATATGCTAGCTTGGAGTAAGTCATGATTGAAGCATCTGATGCAGAAAAAATCGAAAATGATTATTTAGAGACTTTAGAAAATTTAATCAAGATAATTTACGAAAGTGCTAAAAACAGAGGAGTAAAATCCTCAAATAAAATCTCTATTACTGTAGATAATGAAAAAATATATAGAGGAAGAATTGATGATAATAATTTCCACAGAATTAATCCTTTTATTGAGAAAAACTTGGTAGATAAATTAAACAAAGCTATTTTTGAACCTCAGAAGCTAAAAGGAAAAGTATCAATAAAAATTGGAGAGGAAGAAGTATTTCATGTAGAAGATGGTGTAGTAGTAAAAGATGGATTAGGTTTATCAATAAAACTATCGCAGTCTCAATCTCAAACTCAAGAAAATGAATCTCAGAGGAATTTACAAGTAGCAGAGCGAACATATAATGTAGAAGAACTGCAAAAGCAAGTAGATGTTCTCCAAAATCAGGTACAAGAGCAGCAGAAATTATTTGAGAGTTGGAAATCTTCCCAAGTAACCGAAGAAAGTATTACTCAACTGACACAACAAATTGGTGAATTATTCAAGTCTCTAGAGAAGCAGCAAAACTTAAATGAAAATACCCAGCAAACTCTAGCTAAAATTAATCGCTTTTTACCACCAATTCAAAATACGAAGTTACAAAATTTTGTGGGTGGAATTGAGAAAGGAGTGAAGCAAATAGCACAAGGTTTATTGAAGAGGGTGGAAGATGCAATTATGCCAAAGTTAAATAATGTTAAAAACCAAATATATAACTGGAAATATAAAACTTATAAATGGAGTGAAAATGCTAAAGGTAAAGCAATTGAAAAAAGTGTGAGAGCATTGCTGAGAATTTTTGGTAAATCTAACTCAGATGGCTCTGTAAGTTTTAAAAGTTCTAGTTTCGATTTTGAGCAGCAAGGTGACAATATAATTGTTCGTGCGAAAAATGGAGAACCAGTTCTTCATAATGGAGCGTTATCACCTAATGTTTCAGAGCAGCAGTTAAAAGCACTTAAAAAAGTTAATGTTGTAGTTGAGCAGCATCATAGACTGGAGCAGAAGGCTAGACAAGAATCAGCATCTCTTGGTAAGGGAATGCGTAGATAATCTTCTTTATCTACTAAATTTAGGGGAATTTTTCTGATAATGATTATGCGGAGAATTAAGTCCCAACTTTTTCATAAGTTGGGATTTGTCGTTTCTAATTAATTGACGAACAGTATCCATTCTTTGATCAAAAGTTAAAGGTGAATCAGCTTGACCGACTAAACAGAATAATTCGTTAACCTTCTCGCCTGTGACTTTTTCGCCTTTAACAAATTTTCCTACTTCGATAAATAAAGCTTTCAGTGCTAGCTTATCCAGATTATGAATTTTCTGTTTAAGCATTAAATCTAAATTTTCTTGATACTGAAACCGGTTAACTAATTTATCAACTACGGGTTCTAGATTGTGGATAGATTTAGTAGTTGTAAGCTGTGATAGTTCATTAATGAGTGCTGGTATTTTCTCAACAAGAATAGACTCAGTAGCAGACTGCTCAACAAAGTCAATAATCGCATCTACAGCTTGTTGTGAAAGTTGATGCTGTTGTTTTTGAGTAAGAAGTGATTTCAGTTGCTTTAATATGGTCGTCTCATTACTTAAATTGTGATGGAATTGGGATAGTTCTTGAGAAAGTAGTGATAGTTTTTCAATTAGAGCAGACTCAATGGCAGACTGGTCAACAAAGTCAATAATCGCATCTAAACTAGACTGGAAAATTCCGGTGTGAGTACCTGTGTAGTCAATAATTCCTGAATTTTGCTGTTTAATGTCTCCTGAGACTCTCTCTGATGCTTGATTTCTGATGCCATAGTTTCCAATGCCTTGGTTAATTCTTTCAATGTAGTCTCCATGCTGCTTGATTTCCTGGAGTTCAACGTCTCGGCTAATTGCTGTAAGAAATTTCTCATTTCTTGTGCTTGGCTCTGTTCGAGGTGTAGGATTTTGTTGCTTAATTCTTCTATCTTCTCGGTTAATGATGCTACTACTAGTGCTATGACTTGTGTTTGGTCTAAGTTGTTGTGGGATTCCATTGATTTGCTCCTGTGTTTGATTTGATGGAGAAGGTAGTTCAGAGGCTAGCCGTTGTTGACGTTGCTCTGGAGTTAACTTCATTGGTGCTTCTATGGCAATGGCACGTTGCTGATGACGTTGTTGCCAATCTTTTAAATTCATCGCTTGATGGCTCACCTTTTCATAAGCAAGTGACCCAACAGCGACGATAAAATCATCCACTCCTTTATGTGGCCCTGGCAGTGTCACGATTTTGACTTTCGCACCTTGGTGTTCTAAAAGTCGTCCAGTCCGTGATACAGCAATTTGAACATTGTTTAATGTTTTGGGTTTGGTTTCGTAGTCAAAACAAAACTGAATATGCCTGTTAGGTGTGGCGAAAATGGCTAATTCTTCATGTAATACAGGCTCGATTTGTTCACCATGTTCATCCTTGCTGCGATACCCTGCATAAATTCCTGGCAATCCGATCGAGGCGTGTCCCTGACTTAACAGACTAGCCGCTTTCTTCGCTCCTTCCGTGATCGTAATAGGTAGATTATATTTCCAAACACAATACCAAAACCCAGATTGGCCATCGTTATGGGATGGTTTGACACCATGCTTCTTATAGATCCGGTCTGCTAAATCATCAGGGATATCTAGTAAAAAGATACTTAAATCAACTTTAGGTGGATGCTCATATTTGATGAATTTTCCGGGGTCATCAATTTGATTTCTAGGAGCATTAGGCTTGTAGCATCCCCAGATTTTGGTAGTTGGTTGTTGTTGAGGTTGCAGACAAGGAAATGAGCGAGGGTCAACCCCAGCATGACACCACCAACCACCAGCTTCAATGTGAGAATATCTCCTTAAATCGCCATCTCTGAGCCGTCCATCATTACGGCGGGAGATATTGTCACTATATATTAGATGTTCCCAAGCCTCATGTTCTTGTTCAATGGGGTCAAGATGTAGGCTTTTAAAGTTGAGTGTAGCAATATCTGGGTGAATCGCGCTTTTTTCTACTAGTTCTTGCCAGTGTTCTGGGTCTATATGCTCAGGACATGGCACAGAATATGGAGTCCAAAACGCAACAGTAGGTACATCTGTTTTTGGTTTGAGTATGGGTTTCTCAAAAACCTTGATATCCCCACTACCCCCTCCTGCCTGCACAAGAGCCTCTTTTTCAACTACTGACCGTACAACTGGTGAAGAGACTACTGTTTTAGGTGCTACTGTAGAAACTTCATTGTTAACACTTACTAGCTGCTGTTGCTGAGACTCCTTAACCTGTGTTCGTAGCAATTCCAGAGCATTTTCTTTGGCTTTTGACTCTTGTGCCAACTCCAATAATCGCGTTGGATCTTCGGTGTAAATCTTCAGTTCATGTTTGGCACGACTGGCCGCAACATAAAAACTCTCTTGCCCAATAGTGAAATCTGCCGAAATTAGCACACGGTCAGCAGTTTTACCTTGGCTACTATATGTTGTACTCACCAAGGCATAGTCTAGGTTCTGGGCTTGGAGTAAGCTGATGGACTCAGTGTGACCATCACTGTATTTAATCTCGGCTGTACCCAGAGCGATGGCGGAACGCCCAGCGTAGCTGATCGCAATAACAGTAAATTCTTGTCCGTTGCGTCGTCCCAATTGTCTATCATTCTTCTTCCATTGCAAGCGATCGCCCACAGCAATCTCAATCACATTTCTTTGGTAAACCGCCTTCTCAAAGGCCGTGTCTACTTCTAAAACCTGACCATCATCACTTTTGAGGGTTAACTTGTCAGTATTTTGACTTACCACTTCATATAATTTGCCCTTGGACAATCCCCGACGCTTGTAGTCCCGTGTCGGCATGACCACATCACCAAGTTCAAAATTATGAGCAAACTGCATCTGTACTTTTGACAGATTTTTAGTTTGCAATTGGGTGATGGGTGCAGTTTCTCCCAAAGTCCTTTCATCTTTAAGTTTTGAGCGAATGGCTTGGGTAAGGGCAAGTCTTTCAGTATTCGTTCCAGCTAAGACAAGGGTTTTGATGCGTTGCTCTGGTGTGCCTGATATATAATCATTGGCGATCGCTTCGATTTTGTCTGAGGCATCAACTCTAAGAATAGATCCATTGGCTAACAAATGTTCAAAACCCGCTTGTACCCTGCCATCAGCAATTAAATCGACGGCTAATTTCAGTTGGGGGTCTTTTTGGCGTAAGGATTCATTCAGGTGTGCGGTTTTAATTCCTGCCTGTTGTAGTGATTTGAACGGGTTGCCTGCTTCTACAGCTGACAACTGTTTTGTATCTCCCACAAATAATACTCTGGCTTGCTCAAGGGTTGCCCGTTGCAAGAGAGCGTGGGCATCTTTGGCACTAAGTAAACCCGCTTCATCCACAATCCAGATTTGATTAGGTTTTGCTTCTGGTAGCGGCTCAGACACCAATAATCGTGCCACTGTCTGAGTCTCAATCTCTAATTCTTGACTCAAAACCGAAGCTGCGGCTGAACTGGGGGCGAATCCTTTAATAGCGTAGCCAGCATCAGTGGCGAGTGCTTTCAATTCCTTGAGTGCAAAAGTCTTACCAGCACCAGCTACCCCCTGCCATGCAATAAACTGGTCTTTTGCGAGTGCAGCTATTTCTACGGCTTGCCTTTGCCCCTGATTGAGTGAGGTTTTCTCCAAAAGGCTTTCAACTATTTCTGGGTGTGAAATAGGGGAGAATTTCCCTTGACCTTGCTGCATCAAGTCAATCGTCGCCAGTTCCCTCTGCACTGCTTTCATCGTTGTAAATTGGTGAGTCAATCCTGGTAAAGTGATTAACTCTTGATGTTCTCTAATCAGAGGTTCAATTGTCGTGACATCAGTGTAGAGTCTTTCTTCGAGGATAAATTTTTCTAAGTCTTCCTGCTTAAACGCAACATTCTTCTCACTAGAATGAGCGATCGCCAAATCCAAAGCTTGTGCCAAACTCAAGTCATTGACTGGTATATCTTGTCTTGCTTCTCCCGGCTTAACAAAAGTAATCCCCAAAGCTGCCGCTTCTTGTTGCCAAAACTCTCGTAACTCTGATTCTGGTAGATTCTGCTTGCGTTGTCTGGTTGTGTCCCAAATTTTCTCACGTTCTGCCCAACTAGAATTAACCCCGGCTTTGGCAATAATTTGCTGTCGTCGTTTAGAAAAAGTTTCTAAATCCTGTTCCTTAAACCCCTTGATTTCAAATTGCCCATGTAAGCGAGGTTCTATCTCATACCCCAGCTTCTGCACCTCTCGCGCCAGATAGCTTTGGTATGCCATGCCCAAGAATTTTTTATTGGCGAATATCTCGTTGTTCCCCAAACTCAACCATCTACCATCAGGTGTTTGGGTCATATTCATGAGCAAACAATGGGTATGCAGATGTGGGTCTAAGTCACGACTTTCGATGTGGTCAAACTGGGCTACGACCAAGTCGCCAGTCTTCACCCTCTGTCTGCCATTGTCAGAAGTCACTCTAGTGTAAGCGTACCTCTGCTCTATTAGCTCCAGGGTTTGTTTCAATGCTTGATGGTGAGCGTCGATTAAACGAGTATCCCCACCCACTAAAGCCATCAAGCTCACACTTTTGGGGGCGGAAAATGTGCAGTCTAAGGCGGCTCTACGTTCAATACCTTTTTGGTTTTTTTTTCCTTCGACCTTCTTGACTACTCTGGAGCTTAAGGTCTGACTCCCATCGGGCGACATTCCTTCGATGACATTTTTAAAAGCATCTTCGTCATCAACTGCACCAGATAATCCTAACTTCTTCGCACCTTGACCACTCCAAAGGGACTTCCCTTGGTGGTAGTAATTCTTGACGAAGTACTTCACCGCCATCTCGGAGGAAACGTTAGCAGATGTCAGCATGGCGAACCCTCCCGACGATTTTACATAACTTAATACTCCTTCTCCTGCCCTCTAACAAATTCGGGTCATTTTCTCTGTTGGGAAGATAGTCGCCGTTTAAATAATTTTGAAAGTCGAAGTAAGTCCCAACCATCAAAGTTAGTAATAGCTGATGGCGAGTGAAAATATTTTCGTGGGGCTTTGATTCCAAAATAAATTTCTCCAACGTTTATCTTCTATTTAATATAGCAAAATAGTTGAAAAAACTTTCCGCCAAATATGGCGTACTGTGCGTCAAAATCAAAAATTAAGATGACATATAATTGCCATAAGGATACCGTGAGTAAGCCGTAGATTAGTCTGATATTAATCACAGAATTAGCATAAAAGCCATTTTTAAGAAGTCATAAGAACTGCTAGGAATTGCCATAAAAATAACATAAACAAGTCAAATATTCCCCTTGCATTTATGTTTTTTTATCGTACAATTAACAGAGAAATAACGCATTAGTAAAAAGCTGTACTGATGTGTTTTACTACTAAATATCTGCCCTACTGAATTATAAAAGTGAGGTAGTTTTGATGAGTCTGCTAAGGTTAGTTGTAGATCCAGGTGGTTCATTATTGAAGGGGTTTTACACGTTAGATCCCTTCAAGCCAGAATTAATTTTGATGGAGCCAGATGTAACGACAGTCCCGTTAGAAAGTTTAGAGAATTATGAGCAAACGAAAATAGGGGAGTCAAACCCTGAGAATAGTGCTTGGATTGAATATCAAAATAAGTGTCAAGCAGTAGGGTTCTTAGCCAGAAAACGTTTTAATGCTGATTTACAATTGCAGAAGCGCAAGTTTGAGTTAGCCTTACCCAAGGTGTTGGCAATGGTGGGAGCGATCGCTGACAAATACGAATTAGAGAATGGGACAGCAATTCATTTAGGGATTTTGCTGCCTTGGGGAGAATATCAAGACAGGGTGTTATTCCAGGAGTTGGTAACAACAGCCCTTTCTAACTACAAATTTAAAGGACGAGAAAAAACATTTTCATTGGAATTATTTTTATGTCTGCCTGAAGGTGGGGGGATTTTCTCTAGAGGAATAGCTCCTGGCTCCAACTTAAAAGAAAAATCTTTTGCAGTAGTGATGTTGGGTTATAGAGATGCAAGCATTTTGTTGATTGACCGTGGAGAGATGAGCAAGGGTAAAACTGACCCTTTAGGCTTCTCGAAAATGGTGGAATCAGTGAAGAGCCAAACATCGGGATTGAACCTAGATGAGTTGACATCAGCTATTTGTAAGTCTGGGAAAAACGCATCTCATAAAGCGTTGGGCGAATTAGCTTTAAATGTAGATCCAGTGTATAGAGAGTATGAAACTTCCAGAATTCGCAATGCTGTTGCGACTTGTAAAGAGGAATATTGGATGATGCTATCCAACTGGTTGAAGTTGCAAGTACCTCGTGATGTTGATGAAGTGATTATTAGTGGAGGGACGGCACATTACTTCCAGTCGCAGTTAAACAACTTGTTTTCATTCTCTAATATCAACTGGTGTGAAATTTTAGAGACACAACTGATGAATAATTTCCCTCAAGCTGTTTCTAAGTCTCTCAATTATCGCTTGACAGATGTTTATGGATTGTTTTTCTTTCTATGTGCCAAGGGAATAAGACAAAACTCTGATGTTGTGGGTGCAGGTGCAACAAATGGGTGAAAAAATTGAAAGAATGGATTATCGGTGTCGAATTTCGATGAACAAAGAGCCGTCCAGCGTTGCTCTGATCAAATACATTAAACAGAATAACGACATTAGCGAGAGGGAAAAGGTGTTATCTGCTTTGTCTGGATACTGGTTGCCTTTTGCTATAAAAGCCGACGGGAATTATTCAGAACAGGAAGTAAAGCAGTCTGCCAGAAATGCTATTTATAAGCTGAACTTGCACATAGCGTATTTGTTTGAAGCGTTTTTAAAAGAAAATATTCCTGTTAACAACTTTGGACAAAAGATTCCTGTTCAACCAATGGTGCAACAGGTGGAATCTCAGGTGCCTATATATAACGTGGCAATAGCTAGTGAGAATTTGATTGAACCAGAACAACCCAAGCCAGTCGTAGATTTCTTACCTTATCAATTTGACAATCTGGTGGAAACAATGTTCTAGAACTTGTGCAAATACGTTGTTTGAGACTTTATTGAAGAAGAATTCAGAAGTCAGAATACCCTACGGGAAGCAAGCTACAGGAGTCAGAACTTTCGTAGTGGGGGATTCAGACCTGCCAGTCGTACAGAATTCATGCTGAATTCTGACTCCTGAATTCTATTTAGATAACAAACCCTTTGCTCGATTTAGAAGGAATGGAAGTATGCCTTACACCAAAGAAGCCTTACAAAATATGTATTCTCTGTCACCAGAGGATGTTTTAGCAACCTTAACGGCGTGTGGACTTTCCCATGACACACAAGAATATTCAGATACCGATATTGAGACTCGGTTTGATATGGTTCGTCAATTGTTCAAAGATGGACAAGCCTCTGATTATGAACAGGCTACAACTCTTTTTCAACAAAATTTAGAGGATGATTCTTCGCCTGAATTGCCCGAAAACAAAAATGGACGCAAAAAATCTCGCAAAAAACTATCAAAACCATTAGATATAACTGAATTGCTAAGTTATGCGCGTGAACAAGGTTTTAAACTAACACTGACTAAAGCCTTACAAATTTTTGCTTCGTGCGGGTTAAAAGAGCAGGATGAATATACCCCAGAAGAAACAGAGCGTTTTCTAGCAGCGTGTAACTTAGTTGGTCAGGGGAAAACAGAAATTGAGATTGCAGCCAACCTTGGAATCAGTGAATTGGATGCCGCAGATATTCAGTTAACCTTTGAAGAAACACAACTACTAATAGAATCAGGAGGAGATCAACTGTTTGGGGAGATACTGCGAGAGAAAGCTGGACAACACGCGGCGATAGCTCCGGTTTTGTACTTAAAATATTTGGCACAGGAGATGGGGACAGAATCATCTCGCCAGAGTTGGCAAAACTTATTGGGAATGATTAAAGCTCGTGCCGTGGGAAAGCCTCGACCCCAATTTACCTCCAAGGTGCAAGTGCTACAGCAACAGTTGCAATTGAACAGTTTGCCACCGAACTCAGAGAATGGTTCGACTTCCGACTAGAACAAGAACGACAAACTATTGAGATTCAATTCCAAAAAACTTTGGATGTCAAGGCTAAGATACTGGCTTCTCAAAAACTAGAGCATCTGCAAGATTGGAATGAAGCCAAGGCAATGCAGAACAAACTCCGTAAACAACGTTCTGAACAATTCCGGTCAAACCTATTCTGGTTTGGAATGTGGGTGGGGTCTGGTCGTTCTGGGGTGTTCATGTTTCTAGCTGGTGCGGCGGTGTTTTTGACAGGGGGGTTACTGTGGGGTACTAATATGCCCAAAGCTATCTCCTGTCCCAGTCAAAAAACTCTGTGTTATCAACTGCGTTGGGATAAACCATCTGTGATTCTCCCAGGACAAATCAAGCAGATATTAAAAGATTATCAGCGTTCTCATCAACGTCGTCGTAGGTAAATATGGTGGTGATCATTTTTTTTCTAATCTTGATCATTGCATTGATTTTGATAGCTTGGGTGTTTAGACCCCGCTTTAGACCTGCCGATAGGACGGAATTTCCGCAAGTTCTTACTCCCACAGTTCCTTTTAGACCATCAAGCAAGAATTGGGTGCAGCGTCCTAGTCGCAGACATCAGCAGAATATTATCCATGCCGAATCTGTTTTGAAATGGCTTCGTAGCAAAAGCCCTGAAGCTGAGTTCTCTGTAGTGATTGCTACATTGCGTAGATTGACACCCTACGTTTTTGAGGAATTGCTTTTAACTTGTTGTCGGGAGCAGGGTTGGCGAATTCAACGCAATCTTAAATATAGTGGTGATGGTGGGGTGGATGGTCGTGTCTTAATTTTGAGTAAACTGTACTTGTTACAGGCGAAACGTTATGTGGGTTATATAAAACCCCAGCATATTAAAAATTTCCAAGAAGTTATCCAACTTCAAGGAGCTAGTGGTGGGTTTTTTGTTCACAGTGGCAAGACTGGGGGAATATCTAAACAATTATTGCAAGAATACCCACAAGTAAATTTGTTGAGTGGTCAACGACTGGTAGATTTTGTTTTGGGCAAGCCACTGCGAATTGTCGGCGTGACAATACCTCCAGAGTGATTTTCAGTAGGGTGTATTTTTGTCGAAAGGCAAACTACTTGGCTCTTCAAAGTTTTGCAAGTCGATTTCCATCTGCTTCCGGCGTTCCATATATGTCTGACTGGAAGCACATAATCTATTCATTTCCTGTTCGCCAAAGTTTATCCCTTGTTCGGCATCTCTTACAGATACCTTGTTGTAATTATCAACATCTAGCTTTTTACGTCTTTCCATCTCATCTAACCAACTTTCACTAATCCCAAGTGCCAGTTGAGATTCTCTATATTCGGGCTTGAGAGAACCATCTGGTTTAAACTGCTGTTTTTCTTCTGCGCTGAAGAAATCGTAAGCAGTGTACACAGGCCAAGGTATAGGATCTGTTTTATCAAGATGTTTCCATTTATCATATTTGATTTTTAACCTATAAGCATAGTCATCAATTGCTTCATTGCTCATACCCCTAGATGACATTTGTTGTCTAGCTTCATCTTTTAATGTTCCATCAGCATTAAATTCTTTACGGTGCATATTTATCCAGCGTTTAATTCTTGTTCCTAACATATTGAACTCCTGAAGAATTTTGAATACTTAAATAAACCTATGTCTCTTGAATTTAAACATTTTGATACCAGGCTAAATCAATGGATTCATTCTGATGGAGACAAGAATAATCCTTATTCAATTTTAACTGAAAAGTTAGATAATACCTTACTAGAGTCATTCCTTCCAGGTAAAGAATTTTCCTTTGGGCATATTGATGAATATAGTAAGTCAGAAGATTTACAAAATCATCCAGAGGGACATACTCTTTTATTGTCTTCTAAAACTAGATTACTTTATGGTAAGCCGGAATGTTTAGAAGTAATTGATAAATTATGCCCAGACAGAAAAGATCGTGGTGCTTACGGTTCAATCTTTTTGGGTGCTTGTAAAAACTCAATTAATGAAGAATTAAATATTTTAGTTGTCGATGATTCTAATGGAGAGAATGAAGGATTTATTGAACAGCAAGATGCGTTCAAATTAGTAGGCGACTGCTATGGGCAAATATCTACTGAACTATATCACCGTTTAACCCAAACAGATAAACAGCAAGATTATCATGTTATTCAATATCGTTTTGGCTGGACAGAAGCCGATGGAGAAGATACAAAATACCGTTTTGGAAAAGGAACACTAAGACCATACAATTTAGCAGAAATAAAATACGCTGACCCCAAAAATAAAATTAAAATAGACTTAATCATTCCTATATCAAGTTTCAAAGGTACAGACAAAGACAACCCTAATGGTGCTAGTAAACCCCAAATCAAACCAGGATTGTACCAACAAAAAATCTGGTTAGGAGAAAAGTCGCAATCCGAGCGAGGGAAGACAGCGATATCTCAACTGTTGGCATCGTTCCCTCAAGGAATCAAGGATTTCGCTGAGGAGTTAGAGGCACAAGCCCAGAAATTAGCTCAAGTTCAAGATGACCCCAGGAAAGTAGCACAACTGTACTGTGAGAAGTATGAAAAACGGAAGGCTTTTACTGAGGAGCAGAAAGCCTCTGTAGTGCAAGAAATTACTGAACAAGCTGTTGATGGCTCACTTGTTAAGCAGTTAGAACTATTCAAGCTGAGTAGCGCTGATGAAGAAAATGACCAATCCCAGAAAGATGATTTATTAATTTATAAGCTTATAAAAGCTGACTTAATCGGTGGACATAATCAGCTTTTGGAAACTGAAAAAGTTAGACAAGAACTGAGTAAGTTTGTCCAAAACGAATGGAGAGACATTGCACTGGGAAAAACCCTAATTTTTGATAGGGGAATGATTATTCCCTCCAAGGAACTGAAAAATGGTGAAATCTGCGTACCTTGGTTAGATGATGGCGAAAAGGTGCTAAATTTTCGTTCTCCCTTCCTCAACGCCAATGGTTTGTGTGTCTCAATTAATAAGCGTGTTGAAGATAGATTAGCTCCAGATGGAAAGAATTTAGAAGGCCTTATCATAGTCAATGATGAAGACCACAAGCGCATATTAACAAGGCTTGAGGCTGATGAAATTGCACCATTAGAAACCGAGTCAGAACGCCAGGGACGAGACTTTGATGGCGACTGTATCGGCGTAGCATTAGCAAGTAAATATCCGAATTTTACAGCAGAAGCCGAGTATAGAAACCAGAGAGAAAATGCTTATACTCCTACTATTAAATTGAAGAAACAGTCTTTTTATCTACCAGATGGTACACAACCACCCTTTGAAGAAATCGCCATCCACATGAGCGATAGTATTAGTGTTGGCGTGATTAATAATCAAGTGACGGCATTAGAAGCACTTGAATCAGAAATTGAGATATTAAAAACTTATGGTACACCTGAACAGAAATCAAAATACTTAGACCAAGTTTCTCATCACTATGAAAGCTTATTTGAGGCGGAAAATCATGAGAAACTCAAACCAATTAGGGCAGAGTATAAACCATATATGCAGGAGTTTGTAACTCTGTCGCAAGCCCCGACTAGAACTCCCGAAATCATCCAACAGGCGATGGATGTTAATAGACAAATGTACCGCAACATGATTGAAGAAGGGTGTTACCAAAACCAAATAGCAGTAGATTTATTTAAAAGCGCCAAAAAGCCAGAAATGGACTTAGTTAGAGAAAACAGCCGCTACTTATATCGAGAGGTTAACTATATCAAAGATAAAAAATCCCGAACAGCTTATTTAAACACGGGAATAACTACCACAGGTTATTCTCCAGTAGAACTGCTCATTAATCAAACCAATAAATATTTCCAACAGTCACAACTGGAATCGCGCCCAATTGTTCAGTTTCAGGATTTGTTCAAGGGAGTGGAGTTTACCCCACAGCAAAAGTTTAGTGCGATCGCTGCCAAATATGAGTTTGATCAGAAGTTTAACGCAGCTGTGGCAATGGAAAGAAAGCGGGAAACAGAACGTGGCCCTTGTGCTGTTATCCAAACGCAGCAGGGGGCGCAACTAGAAATTACCAATCTCACCCGCTACGGACATCCCCTCATTTGGAAAGCGCAGACTATTAACCTGAAGTTAGAAGCTATTCATGAGAAATCCCAAACCAAAGAACGCCCTCATAAGTTAATGGCAGTGGCGCAAATCAATAATGAAATTGGGGATGATGGTAAACCCGCATATCGAAAACTGGGGACAGTAAGCCAACAGTCGGTAGAGGATCATCATCTCAAACCGGGAATGTCCACCAACAACGCAAAACTACTGGAACTCAAACCAGAATTGAGCCGAGGACAAACCAAGTTAATGTTCCAGCAAGCTTACTTGGCGGCTGAAGCATTCCGAGAAAGTATACCAGAACAAGAGCGACTATCTGCGGCGGCAGCAGCATGGAGTGTCGGTGCAGCTAGACAAGACGAACTTGAAGATAAACAATCTCACGCTCAAGCCCAGAAGAAAATCCCCAACTTTGTGTTTGCTGCATTCGGTGATGAAATTGTCTCACAATTAAACCAGTTGCAATTCACGGAATTGACATTAGGCACACTGGGCAATGAAGCCAACAATTTTCACGAGAAAGTTTGGAATCCACAGGAAAAATACCTCATTCAAATCAGAGCTTCGCACCATCCACCAGGACACGAACGCCACGCTTCTCGGTTAGTATTTGTGCAAGATGGCGACGGGGACTACAAAGAATACGCCATGCTGGAGCCAAGAACGGGACAGCTACCCATTGGCACAAAAGCACAAGCCAACATCACTCCTGGAGAGACATACACAGCTAACGCCACCATTCAAGTATCAGGAAAAGAACCTGTAGAGTTCACCATCCGGGAAATTAGTAAGTTTGCTTATGTAGGTAAGAGTTTCAACAATGAACCAATGACTTTAGCTATTGGTACAGTCAGCGTTCCAAACCAAGCGGTAAAAATTAAGCTAGATGGTAAAACCTTGGGTGAATTAGACAGTGATTCAGTTAAGCAGCTTCAAGCATTTAACTATATTAAAGATGGCAATCAGCTAAATTTAAAACTCACCACTATCCCCGACAGTAAGGAAAACGCCTTTGCGCTCGCTTCTTCACCGAATGGCAATTTACTTAAGATTAATAAGATTAACTTCTATGACTTTCAAGGTCAAACGTTTAACGATGACTACCGCAAATTTACTTTAGAAGTACCAGCATCAAAAACTAGAGATGCAGTATTTCTGGGAGGAGAACTGTTAGGAGTATTGCACTTTAAAAAGGATAAAGCAGCTCTCAAAGAGTTGGGGATTTTACAATTTGGAAAATTGACCCCAGTAGAAGCGACGCTGCAAAGCAATTTTACGACAACTGTACTGAAAGTTGACCCCAGTACTGTCGAATATCCCCAAGTGTGGACAAAAGAAACTCAAGCATTTGGGACATATAAGGTCAATCAAGAGCAGCAGGTAATGATAGAGAAAGCTGCACCCATACTGCAAAAAATCAAAGAGCGACCCACAATACTATTTGCTAGTGCCGAAGATAAAATGCTTGGCATTACACAGATGGCAGTAGATAACCATAAAGTCGAAACTGTAACGAAATGGTTAAGTCAGCAGAATGTCGCGTTTACTAAAGTGTCACCCGAAGATGTACCTCTGGAAACTAAAAAGGGATTGGCGGTTTTTAACTTGGTCAGTTCGTCCATTCCTGAATCTGTCTATCAGGCGATGACTCTGAAGTTTGGAAGTGTGATTGAGTCACAAAATCATTATGACCAGAAAGTGCGATCGCTGCCTGATAGACCGAAGTATCTCAAACCACCAGAGTTACTGAAGAACAATCAGACCAGTAATCAAAAAACTCCAGGTGTCACCCAGGACATTCAAAAAGATGTGGCAACTGGTGACAAGTTAGAACAAAACCAGCAGGCTCAGAGCGCCAGTTCATCATCTGCGTGCGCGGTGAGTGTTGATTACTTGAGAGATTGGTACAGTGCGGCTGATAAATTGGGGAAGTCCGAGAGCTATAAACAAAGGATTGTCGAGATAGCAAATCAGTTTAAGTCTAGTGGGCAATTATCACCCGCCGCATTGATGGCAATGAGGAAAGATACAGAAGAATATCAGTCGATTAGTCGGCTGACCAAAATCGCTCAGAGAATAGGAGACGTTTTGGGGCAACCTGGAGAGGATGGTTTTACTTATGTGCGGGGGAAAATATATGATCTGGTATTCAATGCTCAGACCAAGGATTTAGTGATCTCTCAAAAAGATGGAGAGGTAATTTTGAGCGTGCAATCAGGTCAGGTACAGAGCAATAAATTAACGCCAGAAATTTTGCATGCTTTCGAGAATGCTAATACTCAAATTGATCAGAATCTAGCACAATCTAGACAGAGAAATCAGGAATTTCACCCATAAAAAGCTTAAAATTCTGAAATCTCAATAATATTAGCAATTCTCGATTTATTGAGTTATTTAGAAAAATCTAAGAGGCAGGTATTACTTTGAATTTAGATAAAGTTCATTATTTTGATATAAATATTTACTATCATCTATAAAATTATTAATTGAACTGTTAGATAAATCCGAATCATTCAGAATTTGAATACCTTCTAACTGTAATTTATTCTTTTGGTTAAAAACGTACTTTGTTAAATAACCTTTAGAGTCTAAGATACGGTGAATTGGATAATCATCGGCAGATGTTTTTTTAATATAAATAGGAATAGCTCTGAGATAGCTGTTATCTACTCCAATAGCTTGAATTATTTGTTTATAAGTTACTACTTTGCCTGCTGGTATTTTTATGATAAAATTAAGAAAACGTTCATAAGGATTTTCAGGCAAGGCTGGGAATTGATCAGTTTGAATCTGAATATTATTTCCACCACAGATTATACCTGAATTAATAACTACGCCTAAAATACCTCTTTTATATTGAATAGTTTTTAATGAATTAACTAAATGAGTTATGCGTTTACATGGCTCACAATGAAAAGTTAAACGAATAGCAGCACCACTATCAAAAGTTATAAGAGAACCAGGAGTAAAATTTTCAGATTTTATTCCTGCTATGATAAAATTTTCTCGTAATTCTCCTGGGGGAATTGTTAAATCTACAATATCTTCATATCTAACAAATAAAACTTGCCTGGGACTGATGGGGTTAGCATTAATATCTTCTTCTATACCATAACCTTCTTTCAATATGACTTTCTCAACTTCTCTCATTACTGAACCATGCTTATGTTTAATAAAAAGATGTAAAATAGAACCATTATCACTAGACATACACTAATAATTAACCTAAAAATGAAGATTGAGTCTATTCGCTTGAAAAATATTAAAGTAGAACAAAATACTATATTACAAGAAATTTTTCACTTAGCCTCGAATCCTAATTGTGATTCGACTAAAATACAGCAACTACATCAGACTTTAATTACAAAATCAATAATAATTGAAAAAGTATGCACCAAAAAGCAAGCAATACCAGCAAATCTGACACATCAATCTCGAAAAATCTACTCATGGATAAAATTTTTGACAGATGAATATTATCTACAACTCCACCTAAAAAATACTTGTTATTTATGGGAAATTGCTAAACATATCTTGAGTATGCGTGGTCAAAAAGCCCTGCAATTAATGATTGGAATAACCAATTTAGCTGGGATATATCAAGGCAAAATGTCTACTATTTCAGCTAATATCATGATTAGCGAGGGCTTTATAAATGCCCCAAATGAAGTATTGCAAGCATTAGTAGAATCTGCTATTTTTGGCAAGAGTCAACATAATACACAAATAATTAGAGCCTTTGCCAGTACACAAGAATACAGCAATATTTTGTTAGAGCTTGATTTGATTGCTGAGGTAGTGGCAGAGAAGGCAAAAGGTAAGTTTTATGATCTAGATAAGTTATTTGAGCAGGTAAATCAGGAATATTTCGCTGCCAGTCTTGCTAAACCACGTCTAGCATGGAGTCGAATTAATACTTACCGTAAATTAGGACACTATGAGTTAGCTAGAGATAGAGTAGTTATAAGTTTGACTCTTGATGATCCTAAAGTACCTAGATTTGTAGTTGAGTTTGTCCTGTATCATGAATTGTTACATAAGTACTACGGTACGAAGTGGGTTGATGGAAGACGAATGGTTCATACGAAAGAATTTCGAGCTAGTGAAAGCAAATTTAAATTTTATAATGAAGCATCGAGATGGCTAGAAAAAGCAACAGAGGGCTAAAATTAAACATCAAAACTTATATTTTTTAATCAGATTATTTTTTTATCTCAGAAATTAAAATGTCGTTGTTTTATTGGCTAGATATGATAAAACAAAACCAAGGTGAACGAGTTCAACTAAATTTAGATATAACATCAGAATTATATGAAACAATAAACAATTTAAAAGAACAAATGAATGGAGATACTGCTGAAGTATTGTTAAAAGCAATCGCTCTTTTAGAGGTAACTATAGAAGCCAAGCAGAAAGGTAGGCACATTTGGATTACAGACGATAAGCAAAACCTGGAAACTGAAATTGTAGGTTTTTAGCCCATGACAGAAGTAAAAGATATCTCACAAATAATTGCTAGCAAAGGTGAAAATCCTTTAGTTGTATCAATAATAAGCAAACAGTCTGAAGAATATGCAAAAATTGAATGCAAGCTGCGAAAACTGAAGTTTAAACAAGAACTTAGAAAAGATTGGATTTTATTTATACTTAGAGATGTAATAATATTTTCCGCAATTATACTTTTTATTTTGGCAGCTAGTGGTTATTCCTTATTTATGCACATTTATAGGTGATGATATACGATTATTCGTCAGAAGTTGAAAAAAAATAAAGCGATGAGGATTAGCCACATCGCTAGGCTCTTATTAGCCAACAATCCCAATCACTGCCGCCAGCACACCAGCAGCGCGATCGCCTGTTGGTATAAATACCCGCTTACGCCATTGGATAATTTCGGTGAAACATCCAACAGCCAGAAGCTTTTCAGTTAGTGAGAGGGCATCGACTATTTCTAGACGAGGCTCACCAGCAACAAAAGAACGTCGCAAAGTTACGCCACCTGGGAGTTGCTGCGAATAGCCTTCGTTTAACACCAGTAAAACCAGTTCTGCTGGAGAAAGAAGTTTGTTCTTCATGCCCAATTGTTCAGCCACAGACTGAATATCTTGTGCATTGACCACCCGTCCCAGAATCTTCTGACCATCCGAAGTTTGCAGGCGAAATACCCGACTGTTCTTCTGGGGCAGAATTTTCCAAATTGGTAGCAATATTCCTGTGACCAAGTGCAGGTAATCGGTGGTAAATCTGGGTAATTCGTCTACCTCCTTCGACCAAGCTGCAACAAACGCATCGACTGAAACCGCTTTCCAAGTAGAAGATTCCAGCTTATCAACAGGGACACGGGTTTCCTTTTGGGGACGAACGAGTAGAACCCGTGGCACAGCACCACCATCACTATCAAAGAAGCTATGAGTAGGAATTGACACGGCAGCATTGCCCGATGTTGCATTTACTATGAGTCGCCCCTGGTGTTGGGTTGCGAATTCCAGCATTTCGACAGCCGTTTTAATGTTGGTTTTCTGAACTTGCTCAACCTTCAAGTAGTTAGTTACGCTACCAGTTTGAGGATGAGTATAAACTGATTCGCAACTTTCTACAGTAAACCGTTCAGCCCGAAGCGTTTCTACTCCGATTTCAAACACACCATTGGCGATCGCCGTTTCAATTTGCTGACTCAACAACAACTCAAAACGCTCGAAAATCACGTTTTGCATCCCAATTGTTAAAGCCAGCAAGCGATTGAGGAACTGTCGCAGAGGTGGGAGGTCTATTTTCATGCCGCCTTCATGGGAAGTCAGGCTAAGTCCAGTCATTTGCTCAAATTTTCCCAAAGGAACTTCGTGGAACCGACCTTGGAATATTTGCTTGAATAATTCATACAGTGCATACTCTGCATACTGAGATTCTAGGTTATCCTTGGTATCAAAGATGCCATTACCCCCAGTCTGCCGTTGCCCACGAGTAAGTGCGCCGAGGCTATCGAGTCGTCTAGCAATGGTCGAAATGAACCTGCGCTCACCTCTGACATCGGTGGTCACAGGACGGAACACTGGTGCAGATGCTTGGTTAGTCCGGTGAGAGCGCCCAAGCCCTTGAATAGCATTGTCTGCTCTCCAACCGGCTTCCAATAAATAGTGCGATCGCCGCCGACGATTGAGTGCATTCAAGTCAGCATGGTAACTGCGACCAGTACCACCAGCATCAGAGAAGATGAGAATTTGCTTATCTCCCACCATGAATGCGTTAGTTTCCGCAATGTTAGCGCCAGCGCCCCGTGAATCAACAAACAAGCGTCCAGAATCATCCTTGAGAATGCGCTTACTCCGTCCTGTAACTTCAGCAATTTGCTTGTGACCAAAGTACCAAAGGAGTTGTTCTAAAGCACCGGGAATGGGGTCAAGACTGGCCAATTTATCGATTAAGGCATCTCGCAAAGTCACAGCTTCAGCCGATACAATGGGTGAGCCATCGTGATCAAAGGCTGGTTCGGAGCGTTCATCGCCATCTTCAAGAGAATAAATCTCATGCAAGTGGACAGGAAACGCACTTAGCAGGTAGTCCATGACATATTCTCGTGGAGTTAGGTCAAGGTTTAAATCCTTCCACTCGTCTGCCGAAACTTCATTGAGTCGCCGCTTGAGTAATTCTTCATTGGTAGAAACTATTTGAATTACAACAGCATTGCCTTGGGCTAAATCTTGCTCAATCGCTTTGATTAATTGAGGGCATTTCATCCCCGTGAGCAAATGGTTAAAGAATCTTTGCTTGTGGGACTCAAACTGCGAGAACGCAGACATTTTAGCCATGCGATTGTAAGTTTTTGCACCAGTGATGTTACAAACTTCTAGCGCTTTCTCTAAATTATTATGAATAACCTGAAAAGCGTCCGCGTAACTATCATAAATCCTTTCTTGAGTAGGAGTGAGTTCGATTTCTAACATCTCATACTCAACGCCATCGAATGAAAGCGATCGTGCCAGATACAGACCCAAAGCCTTCAAATCCCTGGCAACAACTTCCATCGCCGCAATGCCACCGACTTCGATAGACTCTACAAAATCCTCACGGTTCGTAAACGGGAAATCACCAGTCTGCCAAAGTCCCAAGCGATTGGCATAAGACAAGTTTGAGACAATGGTTGCTCCGGTGGCAGAGACGTAGATAATCCGTGCAAGAGGTAGTGCATTTTGTAGCCGTAACCCGACAATGCCTTGCATGGATGCTTTCATCATGCCCAGTTTGCCTTCTTGTGCCATCGCGTTACCCATTGCATGACATTCATCGAAAGCGATCGCTCCCTCAAAGTCTTTACCAGCCCACTCGACGATTTGCTTAAGCCGACTTTTGCCGTTCTTTTGAGAGCGCAGGGTTGAGTATGTGCAGAACAGAATGCCTTGGGTGAAAGGGATGCGATCGCCTAGTTTGATGTTACTGAGGTCTATAATGTCTTTCTCATTACCACCTAAAGCACACCAATCGCGTCGGGCATCTTCAATAAGTGCAGAGCTTTTGGAAATCCAGATGGCTTTCTGGCGACCCTGACACCAATTATCCAATATAATACCCGCACACTGTCGTCCTTTGCCAGCACCAGTGCCATCGCCCAAGAACCACCCACGGCGAAATCTAACGGCATTTTCTTCGCTATTTGCTGCTACTTTAATATTGTCCCAAGAATCATCCACCAAGTAAGAACCTGACAGAAACTCAGAGTGCGCTTGACCTGCGTAGATCACGCTTTCTAATTGTGCTTCAGATAGCAATCCTTGTGTGACGATGTGCTGAGGGAGATAGGGTTTGTAGGTGGATGCAGGGGGCGAGACGAGAGCCAGGGCTGCGCTTTCACACAGTAGTGAGGGATGAGGTTTTGCGGCTTTGATTCTCAAGCGTTGTGGGCGATATGTTTCATACAGTGCATCTTTGAGTCCTTCGATGGCAACCCAATCGACAACTTCATAGTTGAGAACTGCAACATCCTGAAATTGAGATAATACCTGATCAAGCGGGGTGGATTGAGTGGGTTTTGACTTAACACTTAAAGAAATCGGTTTAAGTACAGAAGCTTGAGCATTCAGTTTAGGTTGTTCCCACACTGGTCGCGGCGGAAGTTCCTCAATTAGTCTGGACAGTTCTCCAAGCTCAACAGTATGCTCAATGCAAGGGATGTTATTTGGATCAGCAGCCGGGATTTTATCAATCACCGTAATGCGGGTTTCCATCGTTGTCCCGTGCTTGCAGTAAACCTTACCACTGACTCCAACCGACAGCACTAAGCTGGCTTTCTCCTGAAACTTAACAAAAGTCTCGCGCCAATTAGGATTAGCTGGTGAGAACCAATTAGCAGAAATTGCCACCAGTCGTCCGCGATCGCACAGTCTTTGCAATGCTGAGTTGATATGCCGTGGTGTAGCATCAGGGTTGCGACTGTTGACCTTGGGAGATGCTGAGAAAGGAGGGTTCATCAGCACTACAGATGGCTGAGTTTTACCAGCTAGATAGTCGTTGATTTGTTCAGCATTCACAGAGAATAGTGGAGTCCCAGGAAACAAGCGCCGGAGAATCTTTGTTCTATCGGCAGCCAGTTCGTTGAGCATTAGACTTGCACCTTGAAGTTTTGCGAACTGGGCTAAAATACCAGTACCAGCAGATGGCTCCAAAACTAAATCAAGAGCCGTGATTTGTCCGGCAACAGAAACCAAATAAGCCAGAGACAACGGGGTACTAAACTGCTGAAGTTTTAATTGTTCCTCGCTCCGACGGGTGTGTGTGGGACACAGAGACTCAAGCAGTTGCAATTCTTCCAGAGGATTGTCAGATAAACCCTTGAGCCGCAAGTACAAAATTGCCGCCACTTCAACAGCTTCGTAGGCATCTTTCCACTGCCACGCGCCTTCTGCTGCTGTCCCGTGGAACTGGCGATTCATCTGGGATTGAATCGTTTTTGTGGTCAGTGGTCGTTGCTCAATTAAGAATTTGGCGAGTTCTTGAGCAACGTTGACTACCGATTGCCCGTAATCTAAAACAGTTTGCACGTCAAAAAGAGAACCTTGTGTAGCGATGAGGCTCACCATATGTCTAATGTATAAATTTTCTCTAAAACTTGGCGTAGCCAGAACTGCTCCAGATGTTGTCCAGAGCAGTTGTGAATTTGAGCGATGGGCTACGCCCCACCGTTCAACTAAATTAAATGGGTATTAGTTTTTGATTTTAAGCAGCATTCTTGCGTGGTCTGCCGAGTTTGCGAAGCGATTCACCCTCGGCAGATTTCGTTGTTTTAGTGGAAGTAGTCTTTTTGGTAGTTCTGGTACGTTTTGGTTGTACTTTTTGAACTGGTGGTAACAGTCTTAATGTAGAGAAGGGTACAACTGATTGAGTTTCGACGGTACTATTTTGGAATGCTAATTCTAACTCCCAAGGGTCAGGCAGTTGTTCAAATTGTGGGGCAATTTGCTGAGGTTCTGGTTCTAATTGTTCAGAGTTTGAAATTGGTTTAAACTGAGGTGTTACTGCTGATATTGTGGATTTGGAAATTACCTTTGGCTGTGCAAATGTAACGGTTGGTAATGGCACTGCGTAAAGCCCATCTACAAAGTCGAAAATCATCAGGGTAACAAAGCTCATAACAATAACTTCAATAACCAATGTAAGTGTAGATTGAATGTCCATCGTTTTTCTCCAGTATTTGTAGTTTTCATAAAAGTCACGCAAAGCGTTAGAAGTCTCATACTAAACTATGAGACTTCTAAAATAAGTGTTAAAAAGGAATAGAAATCTCCTCATCTTTAAACAAATTGTTGGGAAGATTTGAGGTTAGAGATTTAGTTAACGCTCGAATCATCTTGTAGTTTTCAGAATGCCAACAGGTATCGCTAAGGGAATTATTCAACCATTTTTCAAGTTGATTTTGTAATTGAGGAGAATTCAGAATTACCTCTTTTTCTTCAACAGTCCATTGTCTTTGACTGCCATCAGAGACAGCCTCAAAAATATACTCGACTTCAGGTGATAGTAAGTTCATGTTTCTTAATGCTATAACTCACCTAAATTTCGCGCAGCGACTTCTATTCATGAAGTTACCAAACCTTGATCTCCAAACTATTGATCGCATCATTGAAATGGCATGGGAAGATAGAACACCTTTTGATGTTATTAAAACTCAGTTTGGGCTACAAGAGAAACAGGTAATTCTCTTAATGCGGCAGCAAATGAAAGAATCCAGTTTTCGTATGTGGCGAGAGCGAGTTACCAAACGCAAGACAAAACATTTATTTAAGCGAGAGTTTATTGCAGGTAGGTTTAAGTCACAAAATCAAAAATCATGAACATGAATCTTTGACAAGTGCAATGGTCGCTTTGCGAACAGACATTGCCATCGCATCTGGTAAACATAGCCAATAAAATAAAAATTACTGTCAGGATAAAACAAGTGGCTATTGTATTTGTTTCTGTAAATATTCCACCAGAAAGAGTCAAAACTTTTAGGCATATTAATGATAAAGACGCTATAGCTTTGCAGGAAATTGAGATATCAAGAGTTCCTTGCGTGGGAGAATTTATTAGGTATAAAGGACATGATGGCAAATTAACGAAGGTAGTTCATAACATAGACATTAATAGCCGTAACTCTTTAAATATAATCAACTCAGAAGCTTTTATTGATGTGCTGTTATGCGATTCATGATTTAATTATTGTTAATTAATTACCTATATATATCATGATAAAATCTTAATTATGAGGATAAATAAAAAAAACTAAATCTTCATCAGGAGGTGAAATAATGACTCAATCTAAAGATGGCAACGGACAAGGAGAATATAATCCTGAAGTCGAGTTTGAATACTTGGCAGCAGATGTCTGGATTAAATCAGACTCTGAAGGAAACAGAGACGTTGCCTATACTGAAGATGTCTTAGAAGCATTGGAAGAGAATGATGAAGAGTCAGACTCTGAAGATGAAGAATAGCATCTAATTAACTTATGCCCCTAGCTTACACCTGGGGGCTTTCCTCACCATCTCTTCTGATTGGAGTATAGCTTATGTTAACCACAAGCATTATTCATCCTCTGCATTTCCAAATTATTCGTAGAGAAGGTACGACTTGGTATTTTAAAAATGGAGGTGTTTTTTATAACCGCACTGGTGAACCCATTCCTGAAAGTGACAGAGAAAGGTTGTTTGGTATAACTAAAAATAAAATAGTAATTGAATTGTTCCGCATCAATGGCGGTAACGCTGGTTATTACCTTGTCAATCTTCGAGATAAAAAATATTACTACTGTGGTGATAACTGGGAAGATGTCAAAACTAAATTACAGGAATTAGGGATTGGCAAAGATGAGCCAAATTATCAGTCTTAAGTACAAAATGACGGTGAATGCAAACCGTTGAATCATGGGCGATCGCTCTTAGGCTTTTATCGCTGCTCCCAAAAATTGGTAGAGTTAGTAAATCCCCCAACAGCTTTGTTTGCATTGTAGACAATGCCTATCTACAGAAAACGCTACGCGGACAATTGGGACGAAATATCGCTGGCTATCAAAGAAGCATCTCAGTGGCAATGTCGGCACTGTGGGCAAAAATGTTTACGTCTTGGCCAGAAACCAAAGGAACTGTCTCGTTCTGAATGGACAGTATTGACGCTCTCAGTACACCATGCTAATTTTACACCTGAAGACAACCGAATTGAGAACCTAATCCCGCTTTGCACTCCCTGCCACATTGCAGTTCACGGTAGAGCTAGGGGACGCTCAAATACATCACCTGGGCAGCTAGAATTGCCACTTTACTATGGATAACATGGATAACGATGTTGTAATTTTTCTTATCAGTGCTGGTCTGCTTATTATGTATTTGGTGTTCTCGGCATTAACTGAGATGGGAATAAAGCTACCTTGGAAGAAGTAGGGGGTGGAGCGTTAGGAGTGCGATCGCTGTTTTAATGATTCAGACCTAATAGAGAAATTTAATTCTTATGGTTGACAGCTAGATATCGCCTCTTGTAATAACTTAACATCTATATCCCACCACTTTTGTAAATCAATCAAAGCTGGATAAAGTCTTGTATCTCCCATTTCTTTGGCAGCTTCAACAGATAATCTACCCACGCATCCACTTTCAAGTTCGGCGATAAGTGGATTAATTACTCGCTCATCTTCTCTAATCGCTAAACCCAGTAATGCTTCTCCACGAATTTCAGCAATAGTATCATCTTCTCCTGTTTCTAAAATTAGACGTTGAAATAAAGCATCTCGAATTGCCGGCGTATTAGTCGTTATCTGCGAACCTAAATTAAAAATTGCCCAATTTCTAATATCTTCTTCATCATCGGCAGATAAATCAATTAATGCTTTAATTGCTAATTCGTCTTCTTGACCAGCCAAACCAAAAACTACACCCAAACGAACATCAGTATCGGGATGATTTTTAAGTTTGATTAAAGGCAAAACACATCTCGAATCATTTAAATGTCCGAAGGCAAACCCAATTGAAGCAAGAACATTACTGTTCTCTTCACTTGGTAATAGTTTTAACAGAATATCTCCACATTTTTGCGTATAAGTTCTTTGCGGTATTCCTAGTATTGCTAATATATCCACTCCTAAACTTCTTTGTTTTGAGCTTTGACTTTGACATAACCTCGATGCTGCTGCAAATTCCTCATCACTACCACGAGCGCGTAAAATCCATACCAGATCCCAATAAGAATCTTTGTCTTCTTCATCAGAAGCAAGTTGAATTATTTTTGTTGTACTTCTTGAATCATTTTTTAAATTTTGCCAATGGCTATCACTTAAATTCATATATAGCAATCGTGTAGGAGATAAAACCTATTAGTATCATAATGAAATTCTTTACTTGAACGGCGCACTTAAACAGCCATGTTCTAAGGTTCTGGCAATTTGGCATAACAACTCTGTAAATTGCAGTTTAAATGAGATATCAAGAGAACAGAAGAGCCACAAATCGCCAGTTGTTGACCCAACGCTGTAGAATAACTTCTCAGGCAACCCACAGCGCTCGGTCATCGCTTCTCTACGAGACGCTGCGCGAACGCTACATACAACTGGCTAGTAATGTACTAGAAAATAAATAGTAAATGTGGGATGGCTTACCCGACTGCCAAAGCAGAGCAACTACCGTCCTGATTTCCAAGTCCGTAGTTTGGTTAGTGCAGGTTTAGAAGGTGTGGACAAATTGAGTCGGTATTGGAACATTGGGACATAGGAACCATTACCCTCGCGGACGGTAACGAGAAAGGCTGTTTTATTGCGTGGGTCTTTGTCGATTTTATCGATGTAACCAGACTGTATTTTTGGGAGCATCCACTTTTGGAAGATATACAGGTTCTGGGAGAATATAACAACAGATAAAACAGTGTGGATGACTTACCATGAACCAGGATAAACAAGAAAGAATCAAAGCCTGTTTACAAGAATTGTCAACACTACTGTATGAAGAAGCAGATAAAAGTAAGCTGACAGACCTCGAAAGTATAGAAAAAACAGTTCGGAGTCAAATATTAGAACTAGTCAGTCCAGAAATAGCCCTTTTTTTATCGAACAAAAAACTGGAACAAAAGTAGGTAAAACCAGGAAAATTAAAAGCTTAGTGGGGGAACTGACTCTTAAAGCCAAACAGTTACAGAAACTGGGTTTGAAGCCAAGAACCCGGTTAAGTCCATTACTTCAAAAGTGTTGTTTAAGGCTGTCAGCTAACGAATCATACCAAAAAGCAGAAATTGAAGTTGAGGCATTGACAGGAGTCAAAGTGGGTCACTCAACGCAACAAAAATTAGTGCTGTCACAAGATTTTCAACTACCATTTGCAAAACAAGCAGTTTCAGAAGTCAGTGTAGATGGAGGAAAAGTCCGACTCAGAGGTAAACCGAAAGCAGGCTGTTACTGGCGAGACTATAAAACCGTTCGTCTGCAAGGGATTTACTATGGTGCGTTTTTTTGATGACAACCAATCATTAGTTGATTATGTCAATAGCCAACGTCTGGTTAACCCGTTAGTGTGCTTGGGGGATGGTCATGATGGCGTGTGGAATCTAGTCAAAGAGTTTGGTAAAACAGAAAATTTTGAGCGTTGGGAAATCTTGGATTGGTATCACCTCAAAGAAAATCTCTATAAAGTTGGTGGTTCTTTAAAACGGCTTAAAGCTGCTGAAACGCTGTTATGGCAAGGTCAGATAGAAGAAACTCAAGCTTTATTTCTTCATTGCCGAGGTAAACAAGCGAAGAACTTCATTGCTTATCTTGAAAAACATCGCTCTCGTCTTGTCAATTATGCCTATTACCAGGCTGAACAACTTTGTTCTATTGGTTCTGGCGCAGTTGAATCTGCTATTAAACAAATTGGTGCGAGGATTAAAATTTCTGGCGCACAGTGGAATGTTGATAGTGTTAATCACATCCTCTCTATTCGTTGTGCTTATCTCAATGGTTTATTAGCTATTTGAGTCTTTCTGCCAAAAGTGGATGCTCCCAGTGCTGATGTGGGGGACGCTCATCTAGTACATACAGAGCCAAGTGAGACTTTAGAAGAAGCTATTTCAGCACTCAAAGCTAATATAACAGAACTATTTCAAGCTTTTTCGGCAGGAAATTAGCAGAAATGAGCGAACACATACTACAAATTTCCTCTAAGAAAAATTACAGGGTATAGCGTGCAGAATGTGTTTAGTGATAGCTATCCTATTAGATAGGGTTTTAGCAAAATCAACAGGTGTCTAACAATCAATTAGAGCAATGTCAACTGTGTCAAAGACAGATGGAACATTTAACTATCCATCACTTAGTTCCGAGACAAAATACCAAACGCAAGAAACAAGATCCAAGTCCAACAGTAAATATTTGTTCTGCCTGCCATCGCCAAATTCATGCGTTGTTTGACAATAAGCTACTGGCTAGAGAACTAAATACTCTAGAAAAACTCAGTAACGAACCGCAAATGCAAAAATTCTTGGCGTGGGTAATAAAACAAGACCCTGGTAAGCGAATTGCAGTTCATCGCTAAACAATCACTTGTATTTCAATTTAGATACACTTTTAAATTTAGAGTAGTCAGCAAAACATTACTATGACTAACCCTCAACCTCCACTGCCACAACCCCAACTAGAGCCTGCGGGGATTACCTTTGACCAATATGAAGAATTTACACCAGAAAAGTTGGAACTGTGGAATGGATATCTGGGCTACGGTGGACAAAACCAACTAGGGTTTCATTTGGCTGTTTTAAGAAATATGGGACTACTCACAGCAATCCGTCACACAGAATTGTCATTGTGGATAGAAGCCCTAGACCATCATCTCAAAGAAAAACTAGAAACTGTCAGCGCTCAACCGGAAGTAGCCGAAGCAATGCTCAATCGACTGAATCAAGCAATGGAAGATTTGGCGGCAGTGGCAGAGTATTTAGAGGCATAGTAATATAAAATGTACTTTCGCTGACTAACTAATAATACTGACTGTAGGGTTTTAATAAGAATATTACACAGCAATTTGAATTAAGCTTGAATCCTCTTTCAAAACATCTATTTCAACTTCAGAAAGTAATTTAGGTGACATCTGTTGTAAGTCACGCATGGCAATTTCGGCATCATCAGCATTAAATTTATAATACTCAGTTAAACTGCCAATGGGATAATTGAATTTTTTATAGCGGTGTTTAAAATACAGTTCAATATTTCCACGATGCGCCCAACTACCTAGTACATTAATGGTAACAGTTTTGTAGTGATTAATTAAATCTTTTTCTACTTCTGCTACCCGCTTTATAACAGGTCTAGTGGTAACTCCTATTTTGTACAAAGTGCCTTTATTAGTTTGGATTTCTAAGAAATATAATGTACAAGACAATATCCGTTTAAGTTGAGTGCGATACAGTCTTACATCAGTGAGTCTGTATGCTAAATCTGGGGCGTTTTTATGCTTTGCGTGTTCAAAAGCTAACTCTATTTTCAGCAGTTTTTGAAGTAATAGCGGTTCTTGCACTTTGTTGAATAACGATAACTCTAGCGCTCCAATAGGAATTTTACCTAAATCACTAAATTCATAACTAAATGGTATTAAGTATATGTTTTTTTTCAACATTCCTGTTTTTATTAAACCAGGAGAAATTAAGTCAAAACTAATAGGATAATTTTTTGAGCCGTACTCCTGCCAAAGTAGTTTTAGTTGCTGCAAATCTTTGCCAGATAGCTGAATGTTGAAATTATCATAAAGTGGAAGAGTGGGGAAGTCTCTGTTAGCTACGGGGCGGCAGGTTTCTTCATTATGAGCAAAATGATGTTCTTTGACCTTGCCTTTTTTGGCAATTAAATCACCATTGCAATAAGGACACTTAAGTAAAGTCTTTCCCCGCGTGATATCTTCAATACACATTACTATCCCATTTTCATCTACCCCATATTTTAGCCACATTGCCACACCATCATTTAAAAGTTGAATTTGCTCTTACCAGTGTGCTTCAACTTTTCAAAAATGTGTCTATCTTTTGGGCTAATGTATTAATGATTTGAAGAATTTAGGGGCAATGGAGCCAAGCGATCGCTTTTCCTCTGTTGAAAACTCTATGCAGCTTTTTCCTCTTGATTCAACACTTGCAACCACTGAACCAGTCTTTGGCGTTGCGCCTTACTGACTTTGATGCTTGCCGAGCGTAGCGCCCTCCTGGGGAAGATTGCCCGTAAATCAGCCAGCATTTCTAGCGATTGGCAAGCCTCCAAACACTCGACAATGTGATCAATCGATTCAATAGTGAGCCATTCTGGAGTCGCTTCCAAGTCGCAAATCTGATACTTCATAAAAAGTGCAATTTATCGTTCGTTAGAGCGATCGCTTCTTAATTTTAGAGATGAAAGTGATTTGTGTAAATTACTACCAATAAAATTTCTTAGAGGAAAAATCATGGTGTATAACTGGTAGTATGCCAAAAATCCCCCAATGCGATTGCTGTCTCCTGTATGCCCACAACCCTTACCTCGTCTGTGCTATTCACCCAACGGGGGTAGACAGTAACAACTGCCTAGACTTTCGTGAAGACCCCAACGCCGAGCCGCTAGAACTGTGGGAGCCAGAAGGGGCCACTTATTACAATGGCGAGTTGATTTTGCAACCGCAACAGCGCTGGACACGGGAACAACAGCTAGAACTGATTGACTGGCATCCGATGTTTACAGGTAAATGTCCCCAGTGCGGTGCATCCTTTGACCGCGACTATACAGCAAGGGTGCATTGGGATTACCTAAACTCTGACTGCGGCTGGATGGATGATACTGTGTAGAAATGCGACACGATTTGACGATTTCTGACTATTGAGGAGCCTTTGGAGTTTGAGTTGGCGGATGTTTAATCTCTCCCTCGCTGTAACCCAGGTCATACATACTTGCCGATTGAGCATCTTGTTCAGGTGGCATTTTGGGTTTTCCAGCCCAGGCATCAGATTTTCCTAAGCTAAACCAATCTTCATCAGCCATCCCAGAACCGAGTGTGTTCTTTGTCGTTTTGTTCATATAAGTATCCCTATTTCTGTTAAGCGCGTCAGTTCTTTCTATAACTATTCCAGTGCGCTACAAAGAACCCTATTGCCATAATGACAATTCTCTTGGTGATAGATTACGTCTTCCACAAGTATGAAAGCTAAAAAATGCCCTTGCCAGATCCTTTCGGGAGCATCACAATTCGGTATTGCTACCTTTCCTATGTTGTAAAAATCTGAACACCTAGTATGATTTATCAGAGAATCAGCATTGTTTAGCTTGAAAATTTACAACTAAATGTATGAATAAACTAAAGGTATATTCTCTGACGTTTTTACTTTCAGTATTAGTATTTCCCAGTCGTGCTGTTGCTTTTGCTCCGCCACTTTCAACACAGGTTAAGGAAGTAGCGCAGTGGTTCACAGGTTTTTTTGATAATGCTCAACAAATGGCTTCTAACCCTACTACTACACCCATCACCATGTCTAACTGTAGTGTGCAACTAGACGATGGTAACTTATTCTCTAATTCACAAAATGTCTATTTAGAACAGCAAAGTACTGTTTTCGAGCGCATCAGGTTTTATTCTTTTAGTGAGGGAAATTCTGTAGTCAACCTCAGCATTCGTAGTTTTCTCAACAGTGGTATTTTACGTGGGCTATGTAATCAACCAGAACAACAGCGAATCATTAATATTAGCAATATAGCTACAACAAGTTGTAACCTCTCACTCACCTGGCAAGAGAATCGTTACATAGGCACTAATGCCCCAAATGGTTGCCCAACAAGTACTGGTGGCAAGGTAGTTTCCAACGTAACTTTCTTTAATAACGGTGTTAACTCGTTAGACCAAATTTTCACGGCCAATGGTAATTTGATTGTCAACACGCCAATTGAGTTTCGCAGAATTACCTCTATCCCCGAACCATCCTTTATCTTAGGAATTTTAGCTCTTGGCATCTGGGGGAATGCCATAGCATTTTTAGGCAAAGTAAAACACAAATCAACACGGTAGTGGGGCGATCGCTATTGTCCATAATTTCTTGTATAGTACAGAAATACTATAAAAATCTCACCCTATTACTTCTGGAGCAGTAAGTATCGAGTATAACCGACTATTGTTTTGGTCAACTTACCTTGCTTAAAGCACATAAGAGCAGGAATACGCCGAATGTATCGGAAGTTGTGTTGGATGTGATACCATCTGTTGAGAAATTTTAAATAGCATACCCCTTCCATGAATCAAGTTCGACTCCCCAAAGTTAGCGTCGCCGTGATTGGTTTGGTAGTTGCAAGTGTATTTCATACTACTCCTGTGCTGGGAGCTATTCTCACTAGACAAGAATTTTCCGGCGATTTTACCTTAGTCGATGCTACTACCCCATTCCTTACGAACTTTTTGCCAGAAGAGAGCGAATATTCGGGATTTGTGGTTTATTCAAAGGACGGGACTTTGAGCGATTGGGAGCTATCCGTCAACAATCTAGACCTGAATTTGAAGAGAGGCTCTAGTAATGGCAGTAACTTAACCCCGGATGTCGATTTTGAGCTTGATTCTGGGTTCAATTGGAGTTTAGTGATTGATTTTGGTATTGCTTTTGATGCTCCTAGATATACCTTAGAAAGAATCTCCGGCTCGCAAATTACCTTGACGGGTGAAGTGGGAAGGGCAGGAACATACATCTATCAAGATTCTGCTGCCAATATTACCCTGAGTTCTTCATCTATATCAGTACCCGAACCCAATTCCCTAGTAGGTATATTGTTTGGAGTTGGTGCAATTGCTTTCTCTAGAAAAGCTGGTGAGACGAAATCTGAAGCTTGAATTACTCAACTCTTTACCAAAGCTTTATTGATCTACACCGCAAAAAACCAATCGCACACCACACACTTACACCCCTGGGCAAAATTAACCCAGACCATCCAGTTTCCCAGATAGTCATTCCAAAACGGCTCACCATCAGCCACGCCAACAGCATCGCCGACTTTGGAAACAAGCGAGAGTATAGAACTGATCCGCGCTATCTAGCCCAAGGTGCATTTTCAGCTTCAGCCCGTTCCATCCTTGCAGGTTGGTATTTTAGACCTGGGTAACTGTTTCAGGAATTTTGTGTAATTGAATATCAGTGATGAATGTGAAATATTTATCGAAAAACCCGCTCGGTCTGAGTACAATCTGATTAGAGATAGACTTGCATGATTTTCCATGACCCCAGTAACTGATATTCGCACAAGAGCGATCAAACTGATTGAGCAGTTGTCAGAAGAGAGGTTAACTGCTGTAGTTCAATTATTAGAATTTTTGTCTGAACCTCCAGTGCGAGCTGCATCCAATCCGATTGAGGTAGCCCTGCTTGAAGTCATCGAACGTCGCCTGACTCCTGATGAGCAAAAACGATTAAAGGAATTACGCGCGCGTTGTGAGTGGGGCCAACTCACTGACATCGAACATGAAGAATTGCTCCAGTATGAGGATAGGCTAGAACAGTGGAGGGTAGAACGCCTGCAAGCTCTTATGGAGTTAGCAAAGCTAAGGAATATAGACTTGCTGACCTTGAATCTTCAATTTCTGTCGGAGTCTGAGTTATTCCATGCCACCTGAATTTGAACGAGTATCTGCTAGACTAAGACGGACAGTAGCCAACAGAGCCAAAAATTTTTGTGAATATTGCCGATGCCCAGAAGAATTTTCTCCTGACAGTTTCACAGTAGAACACATCAAACCCCGTCAGGCAGGTGGAAAAACTAGCGCAGAAAATTTAGCTTGGTCATGTTTTGGTTGTAATGGTCGAAAGTATACCAAAACCAGTCATTGTGATCCAGAAACCCAACAAGAGGTGGCGCTGTTTCATCCTCGTCAGCAGATGTGGTCAGAGCATTTTAGCTGGAACGATGATTTTACCCAGGTTATTGGTAAAACTTCCTGGGGTCGAGCAACAGTAGAAGCTCTGCAATTGAATCGAGTTGGAGTCGTTAACTTGCGTCGTCTTCTAACCTCGGCGGGTCTGCATCCACCGCCATAAGAATATCGGCGTTTTGACCTACACCACCACCAACCAATCGTACACCACAGACTTACACCCGTTGGCAAAGCTAACAGCCACCTGCCACTGCCCTAGATACCCATTCCAAAACGGCTCCCCATCAGCAACACCAACAGCCTCGCCAACTTGAGAGATAAGCTCAGTATAGAACCGACCAGCGTTTTCCAAACCCTGCTGCAACCTCAGTTTCACACCTTTCCAGCCAAGAGCAGCTTCATTTAATTGTTGGGGAGTATTAGGTGTGTCAGTCATTGGTGTTGTTAAATCTATATTATGAGTGACTGACACCGACTCACAAGAAAATGCTTCATCTCGATTAAGCCATTGCCCGAAAATTGAATCACGCTGGTCATCAGGCGCAACAAACTTATAGACACTCTCCCGTTTCTCCCTTGGCCCCAACCGCCCCACATAAGACAGCCGCAGATCAATCTTGTCTAATAATTTCTGTGCGATCGCTACAGGAGTCAGTTTTTCTGAAACACTCACATTCAAGTAATTCTTGATGACATAGCGATTCTCTACAGCTTTTGCTTTAAACTTCAGCATCTTCTCGTCACTGCCACGTAACTGAACATCTGGTGTAAGAAACTGCAACAGATTGAGATTTTCCAGTAACAACACAGCAGGTAATATCTGCCCCTTGTTAAAATCAGGTTTCCAAATAGCATTCTCTCCAGCTTCAGCTTGCGTCTTAGCACGTTTAGCATCACGTTTTGTGAGAAACTCCCGCCCCATAGTCAGATAGTAGTGCATCCGCAATTGAGGATACCAGCCGTCATCATCCTTCTCTACCAAATCAGGCGTAACATCAACTTCATAGCGACGGGACAATTCAGCTTTACGTTGTTGATGTCGTTCGGTCTTTGTTTTAGCACGTTTGTCTTGCAGCTTCTTGAGTTCGGTTTCAGACAGTTCCTCAGATTGGGCGATCGCCTGACATTCTGTAGCATACAATTCAACAGATGCGGCTTTAACGGACTCTATTACTGCCCCACCTTCATCATCATCAGCATCGGCTGCATCCCTAATAGTATAGCCATCCGCCACCAATCCCCGAAGTACAGACTCCCGATAGCAGCGCATCTCGACGTTGATCACACAAGCCCGTTTACCCCAAGTTTGTAATGATTCTGGCTGGAAATTCTGGTCAATAAAGCTGTAATCATCATTATCAGCAGCCGACAACAGGGCGATGTTAGCCTGAGTCGCAACGTGTTGACTCCTGAGCAATCCACCTACAGATGTAGAGCCATTGCCCACATTCCCCATACCCCACTCTCTCACCCAAATATGGCGGTCAACAGTCTCTCTGAGTCTGGCTAACATCTGCCGTACAGAATTAACAGGCTGCACTCCCTGAAATATCCCCCACACTGAATCAAAATGTCCCTTGATGTCAATCGACACGCCAGTTTCTAGACTTGGAGAGGCGATAACCAAATCGTACTGTGTGAGAATTTCGTTGAGGTGAGCGATACACCCGAAAGCTGGATGATTGGGTTCAGATACGGAATCACTATCAATTCTCAAAATTCGCAGGTGGGGGAATTTGCGCCGAAAGCGTTCTTCTAGAACCTGTGTTCCCCATTTAGACTTGGCTTTTTGAGCAGAACAACAGAGTAAATAATGCCCTCCTTTATTGATGGCTTTGTCCAGTGCGGCAATGAGATTCTTCGGGTTACTGCCAGAGTAGTTGTAACAATTGCCAGAATTGGGCTGATAATTATTTACGATCACAAACGGGTTAACCCGATATTCTCCCGCAAGAGTTAGAACGTACTTGACATCGGTATCTGACACGTCCGCAGAAGAGAAATAAATCTTCCCATGCTCACTACCCAAGACATTTTGGATCAGCTGCTTGAGGTTTTTAAGAATGGAAACCCGGCGCTTTTGTACTTCTGTCCCAGAGTTGAGTAGATGCCAGAAAACTTGATCGCACTCGTCAACGATCACAATATCATTAGTCCAGTCGTTGGGATTAAATCTAGCTTGGCTTTCTTGATGTAACGAATCTACACACACGCCATAGCCTAAGAAATCTTTGGTTTCGGAATGATACATTTCCGTGACATAGTTGACCCCGAAGCGATCGCACAAAGCTTCACCTAATTGAATACGATGAGTGATAATTAAGACCCGCCTTCCCTGGTCATGTGCTTTAGCGACTTCCTGAGACAGCCATTCGGTTTTACCAGTGCCTTTGGGAGCTTTGAGGACAATCAGTTTTTCGTCTTCGGGTACAATCAACTGACCGAGGAATCTTTGGTTAAGTGCGATGGATGGGGGATAGGTCAACAAAGTAAACAGCTTAATCTCCCACAGTTCCAATGTTTCGGCGGTGTTGTAGAGTGCGTGAAAAGCATCTTGTCCTTGGGCAACGACAAAATCATCAACACCTTTTTCTTGTCCTGGTAGGTCAATCACTCGCAGCTGACAACCTTCTGCAACCAGCAATCGCCCCATACGACTAATTGCAGTTCGCACTCGCTGGACGGTTTCGGGTTTAGTATCGTGGTCAAAGCAGATGTTGATTTGTCTGCCCTTTGTTGCGAAATGTTTCAAATCAGGGATGAGAGATGGTTTACCAATGGCAGTACCGTATTCATCAGAGGGATTGCGGTAACCAGCGTTAACACCGGGGATAGCGATCGCTGCATAACCAGCACTGAGTAAACAAGCAGCTTTCTTAGCTCCCTCTACGATCACGACTGGCACATTGTTTTTCCAAACCCAGTGCCAAAAGCCACCAGGATGTTGCAGGTCTTCTTCTGTAATAGGGATACCGCAACGATTCGAGACTTTTACCCAAATATGGCGACTTACTTGTAGGAAAAATGCGCGTGTTTGTTCCCTGTAAGGATGCTCATATTTAATGAACTTGTGGATTTTCTGTTTGTCGCGGCGGGGATGGTCTGGTTTGAAACAGCCCCACATCATTAAAATATAGTCAGCCAAGGGGTCAACACCACTGCACCACCAACCGCCGTGTTCAATGTGTTGGTATTTCTTCAAGTCCCTGTCCCGCAACCGTCCATCGTTGCGACGGGAGATTTTATCGCTGTACAAAAGGTAATCATAGGGTGTTGTGCCGACGAGCGATCGCACGTTTAGCGTGATGATGTCTTCGTCAACGCCACTACTGAGCCATTCTTTTAAGTGATGTGGTTCGAGATTCATAATTTCCTTCGATAGACGCACGGAAAAGTTAGCGGTATGTGGTCATACCGCTTTGAAATGCTGAAAAATAGACACTGGTTAAAAAACTAAATCCGAGTTAATAGTACATTTGAACTAAAGTAGGAATACTTTACACCATTCTGGAAAATTGGGTTAAAACTCATGCGATCGCAGCGCTGTTGATTTTTTCTAACTGGTTAATGTTTTCTTGAATGTTTGACATCGAATGGTTCTCCTGATGAGTGAGGGAATTTGAGAAGATCGCAGTTATGTGTGAAGTCAGTTGTTTCAGTTTTTGAAAAGAATGCGGAATTTTGTTGACAATCGTGAAGAATTAAACAACCTATTTTCCTCCTGCAATCGTGGCTCTTTTGTGTACGGTTGCTTTTTACTTTTTGACTAGCAAATGCAGCCATCTCGCCAATTCTTAAGTTTTGTAAAGATAAACTGTTACATTAACAAATGAATGCTGAAGCAATTGCCATTGACGAGCGATCGTTCTGTCCTGTACTAGGCGATCGCTTTATCTCTGGAATTACTAGAAAAAACCTCAATCAAAATACTTTCGGGATACAAGCCAACTCTGCCAAACCTGGGGTCATGAATGCGTTCGATTTCGATACCCTGTTTACGGCACAATGCGCTGGCTTTTCGTCCTTTAGCACCTGCTTCTTTGACTGAGATTTCCAACCCCTGTAAATTAGCAAAACCGACAATGCTGTATTTATGACCGCAGGGTGTGTTGAACCTGTCTTGTTCGATTTCGACATCTTTGAGTCGGCGCAAGATTTCGGCTTGCTGTGGTTGCTGTTGAATTAAACGTTGTTCAAGTTCGGCCATTTGTTGTGCAATTGCAGCGAGTAACTGGATTTGGGTCATAGATTGCTGCTGTACAGTTTCTTGGACTGTCATCACTTTCATCAGAGTTCGGTTGGCCCACAAGCGAAACTCAACAGATACCCACTGCGCCAAATCAATCACTATTTCTGGATGAACCCAAGTTCCTTGAGAATTGCCATAGCCATCAATTTCAATGATTAAAGACGATATCGGAATTCCGATGTCGTTTGAAAGTGCTATCCAATAAGCTTTTGTAGACTTTCTTTCTTTGTAATGTCCCCAAAATTTATTGTTGGCATGGCACATTTGCGTTGCATTCACATAACCTTTGGGAATGCTGTATTTATTTATCTCGACATCTTGAGGCATCTGGTTGATTTCAGAGTCTCGCCATAAATGTGTCAACATGATTAATTCTCCCGTTATTGTTCAAACTGTTGGTAATTGCTTAGACATTCACACGCACCAAATCTTCTTCTCGTACCAAAGAAAACCGATTGCTCGTGATAAGTGATTGTTCAAAAGTAGGTAATGCCAACTCGACCAAATAGAACCAAGACTTTTCGATTAGCTCAATCCCCAAAATCAACCTTTGCTTTGTGCCGTGATTGGGGAAACACAACAGCACACGTTCTCCCAAAACGAAAGCAGACTTTTTCACAGTTTTGGGTTGTATTTGACCAGTGCCGATAATCTGATGTTTTGTTGCATAAATGAAATCATTTTTGACTTCGATAACGTAATTCCAGCAGTCGCCATACCACTGCACCCCTAAGCAGTAGCCAAATGTTCTGTTGGTCTTGAGGTAAACTTTTTCTAATACATTGACTTCAACAGGTGGGATGTTTTGACCCCAGGGCGGCGATAAATACCAACATCTTTCTAAATCTGTGATTTGTTCTGTCATAATTTCTTACTCAACAAACAATTAATAATTGCGAATTGCGAATTGCGAATTGATTCATGTGGAGGGTTTTCTAGAAACTGTTTGAGATGCCCAATCTTCACCTGATAATGCTTGGAAGAACGATTATCAGCCTTGAGCCAACCTCTGTTGATCCACAACCGCACAGTAAACAAATTCAGCGAAAGAAAACTAGCAATTTGATGACAGGAGTAATTATTTGATTCAGTAAAATGTTTACTCATGTGTAACTTTCCTTTTCTTTGATTTAGAGGAAAAGAATCAAGAGCCAGAATTCAAAAATAGTCTGACTCATGAATCCTGAATTATTCATCAAGCTGCCCCAGTCCTGGCTGTTGTCAACTGCTGCATCCATCCCTGAATTGCTGCCAATTCATCAGCCCCACTAGCCAACGCATCAATCACCTGTTTTTGATATTCAGATTCGGCATCATTAGGATTCTCAAACTTGTCAGATGCCCAAGCTAAACACATTGTTTTTACCAAAGAATCAATCTTGCCGGAAGGAAGTAAGCTGGGGCGATCCACATCTTGAAACTGCAAATACTCACGGACTAAATCAAGCGGGTAATTTAACAAAGTCCGAATCTGTTTCACCCGGAAATCTTGAGGATGTGGTGGTTGTTCTGGTGTTAATGAAATAGATGAAGATATTCCACTCAATCTAGATTGAATTTCGGTAATGAGCGATGCCCAGTCAGAGTTTGGATTCCATTCCCTGCGGATTTTCACTTTAGTAGCTGCATCGTATAGTCTGCAAAATACTGTATTTTCTTCACCAGCAGTAACGGACATAATCACGGGTTTGGAAAAGTCGTAAACTTGTGAAGCTGCTAGTAAAAACGTCTTGGCAAAATTGGTTTCTATGCCAGTTCTGATGACGTAAAGTTCATCAGCTGCGAGAACTATATCTAACTTGATGTTGTCCTTGCCCTTGTATTCTTTTGTGGTTAGCCGCAGTTCTGAAATATAACCAGTTAACCCACGTTGTTGTACAGGGATAGTTTTATCTTTCTCAATATCGTAGTGATACCACAAGAAAGATTCACCGCTTGATTCACCATTTTTGACGTACAAGTAAATGGGTTCAGGTGGATTGCAAAGCCCTAGTTTAATTTCCGTCACAATATTTAACCTCTAGTGTAAAATAATCAGATTGCTGTCGTAAAATGTTAAGTCCATGAATACTAGCAGTCGCCCGAATTTTCAGTAATTGATTCGGGCGAGTTTCTTCTAATCAAAAGCCTTTGCAGTAGCAGGAGATTGTTGATTAGTTTCTAGCTCATCTTGGGAGCATCCACTTTTGGCAGAAAGACTCAAATAGCTAATAAACCATTGAGATAAGCACAACGAATAGAGAGGATGTGATTAACACTATCAACATTCCACTGTGCGCCAGAAATTTTAATCCTCGCACCAATTTGTTTAATAGCAGATTCAACTGCGCCAGAACCAATAGAACAAAGTTGTTCAGCCTGGTAATAGGCATAATTGACAATACGAGAGCGATGTTTTTCAAGATAAGCAATGAAGTTCTTCGCTTGTTTACCTCGGCAATGAAGAAATAAAGCTTGAGTTTCTTCTATCTGACCTTGCCATAACAGCGTTTCAGCAGCTTTAAGCCGTTTTAAAGAACCACCAACTTTATAGAGATTTTCTTTGAGGTGATACCAATCCAAGATTTCCCAACGCTCAAAATTTTCTGTTTTACCAAACTCTTTGACTAGATTCCACACGCCATCATGACCATCCCCCAAGCACACTAACGGGTTAACCAGACGTTGGCTATTGACATAATCAACTAATGATTGGTTGTCATCAAAAAACGCACCATAGTAAATCCCTTGCAGACGAACGGTTTTATAGTCTCGCCAGTAACAGCCTGCTTTCGGTTTACCTCTGAGTCGGACTTTTCCTCCATCTACACTGACTTCTGAAACTGCTTGTTTTGCAAATGGTAG
Organism: Nostoc sp. TCL26-01; assembly: GCF_013393945.1. Lineage (NCBI taxonomy): Bacteria > Bacillati > Cyanobacteriota > Cyanophyceae > Nostocales > Nostocaceae > Nostoc > Nostoc sp. TCL26-01. The sequence goes on along the minus strand of NZ_CP040298.1, from coordinate 149,691 downwards.
TTGAAAATCTTGTGACAGCACTAATTTTTGTTGCGTTGAGTGACCCACTTTGACTCCTGTCAATGCCTCAACTTCAATTTCTGCTTTTTGGTATGATTCGTTAGCTGACAGCCTTAAACAACACTTTTGAAGTAATGGACTTAACCGGGTTCTTGGCTTCAAACCCAGTTTCTGTAACTGTTTGGCTTTAAGAGTCAGTTCCCCCACTAAGCTTTTAATTTTCCTGGTTTTACCTACTTTTGTTCCAGTTTTTTGTTCGATAAAAAAAGGGCTATTTCTGGACTGACTAGTTCTAATATTTGACTCCGAACTGTTTTTTCTATACTTTCGAGGTCTGTCAGCTTACTTTTATCTGCTTCTTCATACAGTAGTGTTGACAATTCTTGTAAACAGGCTTTGATTCTTTCTTGTTTATCCTGGTTCATGGTAAGTCATCCACACTGTTTTATCTGTTGTTATATTCTCCCAGAACCTGTATATCTTCCAAAAGTGGATGCTCCCGCTCATCTTTGAGATAAGACAGTGCAGTTTTAGCGTCACCAATGGTTAAATCTGAGTAATATTCCAATTTGAGCAAATCTGGATGTTGGGCAATTTGAGATAGTAGGTATTGAGTGACACTAACTAAATCAATTAGGTTGATTTCAGCCATAAAACTTTCTCCAGTGCTGATTATTTTTCTTCGATAAGTTGCAACACAAAACCACAGCCAGTGTTTTGCACTTTCACCAAATTTCTATCCAACAAATACTGAATAACCCCTCTAGAAAAGCCAATACTATGCAATGGTGCAGAGCCGCCACGACAACGGAGCGATTGCAACAAATTCGCAGCAGTCAAATCAGAGGCGTTTTCCTTGGCTTTAGCCATCACTTGAACCTCCCCTGATCACTGCTAATTGCTGTTGAAGTGCCGTGATTTGCTGCTGATGTTCTTCAACTTCCGCCTGCAACTGCGTCTGAAGTTCTGCCACAGAAAGCTGTTGGATTTGGTCGTCGAAGTAAGAGCGGACTTCTTCTGAGTTTTTGTCAGTCATCACTGTATAGCGCCAGCCTGTACCATACTCATGAGCTAATAAAGTATCGGCGGGGTAATATTGCAAGCCGATGATGATACCCTGCTTTGTCCGTTGCCCTAGTGCGAATCGAGGATAGTCCCAACCTTGGGAAATTGATATGGTGGGTTGCATAGTCGTATTGGTGGTATTTGATAATGTGATGAGAGGCACTCGCTTTGCTCCAATTCAAAATTAGTAATTCAAAATTCAAAATTATTTGTCAAACTCTGAAATTTTGAATTTTGAATTTTGCATTTTGAATTGAACTTGTTCTGGTCTACGCTGCGGCTAACTCCCGATACTCTGGCTCATACCTCAGTAACTTCTGCCATTGCATACTCGTCAGTTGGTCGAATGGAAGTTCTAGTAACTGCTCGTAATCCAAAGCTTCAGTAGAGGGTACAGTATCAACCATTGACAGCCAGTAAACAGCGTCCATCGCAGACTCGCAGGGTGCTTTTTCTAGGGATTCCTCGGCTCGGATAAACCACCATTGGCCATTTGTCCAGCCTACTTCGCCCAGCTTCTCGTCTCCTCTGTAGATTCCATCATTCAGCAATTCCAATCCCAGATTTTCGCACTCGTTGAAAATCTGCACCAGAATTTCGTTACCCGTACAAGAGGCAACGGGGCAGGGTGCAGGGTGCAGAGGAGAAAATTCCTCACCTTGTCTCCCTGCTCCCTGCTCCCCTGCTTCTTCCTGAACTGGTAAAGTTCCGCGAGAGTAGTGCCATTGGGTATCGTCGAAACACTTTTGCCACCAACTGCGACGGAAGACTTCGACATTGTTTACCATCACAACCCAGCGTTCGGTCACGAAGTCTGCATGATCGTAAATAATTCGAGCAACCAGTTTGTCACCTGCATAGATTTCATGCTCGTAGAAGTCGATTTCGCGCGATGTCAAGAATTCTGGTGCTACAGCCTGCGCTTGCCCTTTCATGTACTGCGCGAGTTCGTCTTGGGCTAAGGATTGCGCGTCAACTGGTTGCTGTGTATGTGCAATGTAAGTCATAATAGAATCTCCATTCAGTTGGATAAAAGGCGATCGCAAAGTTTTCCAGGCAGAGCGGTCGCCTTTGTTTTTAGGAACCAACGTTGTGGGGCAGCCACAACGCAATCATTGAAATTTGGCGTAGCCATTTCATCAAAATTTCAAGCTCAGGCATTTGAGCATGAATAAGACAAAGATAGATGGTTGCAGAAGCTAACCAGTGATGGCTTCTGTTTTTTAGTGGTGTCTTGATGGATATAGTTTTCAAGGTTCTGTAAGTGCCAGCTTATAGCTGTTAAGAGTGTTGAAAATAGATTTCCCTTTGCTCTTGTACCTTATAGTATATGCGGAAATACATACACTTGTCAACATAACTCATATGTTAATTGCTTATTTGCATATTTTGTATGCGATAGTACAAACATTGTGCTAACATGGCCTACAAGTACGATGGAGGAATGAATAAAAAGATGTATTGTCGATTAGCTGTTTTGATGGCAGAAAAAGATCCCCAGTTGTCCCAACGACAACTGGCAAGAGATACTGGCTTAGACGTGACTACTATTAATCGTTTGTTCACCAACAGTTTCAGTCGCGTGGATGTTAGTACAGTTGAAACCCTATGTAATTACTTTGATCGAACCGTCGGGGATCTTTTTGAAATGAGAGATCCACAAGATATTCCTCAAAGGCGTACCAAAAGGCAACTCTCATCTAGCAATGAAGAGGCGGCATGATCAGACACAACCAACCTTTAATACCTATTGTGTTTTCCTGTGGTTTTCTTAAATAACTCAACAATTCTACTTGTATCAAATGCTCAACTATTTTACTTTCTATTTATTTGGCTATTATCGTTGGCCAAACCTATTCTTCCTTAAATTTTCATAGATGAAGGCGATCGCCCGCCGGACAAGCATTGCGATCGCCTGCTCAATCTATTTACCACAAAGTGAGCTAAATATAATGCTGACACATTTTTGGTGTAACCCCAAGATCAGCATGAGTTTCACTTTGGTGATGTGTGCATGACTGTTTTTGTGCATTTACCGAATAGTGGGCAATCATCATGCTGACACTAGACCGCGAACAAGCATTAGTACCCAGCTATAGCATTCTTAACTCCAGCATCAAAGAAACCTTCACCACCCTCGACCGCTTCGAGTGGCAGGCTGTGGGCGAGATTCTTCAAATCCGAGATCAGGAACTTTACCTCAAAGCTGGCTATACCAGTTTTAAAGAATACTGCCAGCACGAACTATCAGCTTGGGGTGGTTTCCGACGAATTAACCAACTGCTGGGAGCTAAGAAAGTCATCGATACAGTTGGCGAACTAGGCGAACACATTAAAAATGAGCGCCAAGCCCGTCCGTTGCTGCGATTGGTTAAGGAACCAGAGAAACTAAAGGAAGCCGTAGCGATCGCAATACAAGAGAATCCCTCACCCAGTGAATCAGACTTTGCGGCGGCGGCACAAAAAGTAGTTCCCCGGCTCCCCCGACAAAAAGCACCATCTCAGGAACCAGTGCTTCCTAAATCCAACCAAATAAAAGTTACGTCACCATCTCACCCCAGATGTGGAGATGAGGGAATCATTGAGGCGGACGCACCAAACCCAACCCAGCAGATTGTAACTTTTAGTGATGGCGAGAAGTTGCTGGTAAATAATGCTGATTTGACTAACTTGAGTAATGATCCAATTGCGTCATTTACCACTGAGCGCAAATATCCTCCAGAATATGCCGAGGCGATCAGCGAAGCTGGGCGGAACGCCATCGCCCAAATGAAACAACAGCATCAGCAGGAATTGGAACGGCTGGAGCAAGAACTGAGGATTGGTCTACAGTCCCAAGCTAACGCTCTTGCCGAACAGCAGGTACAAGAACAACTGACCTCATTACAGCAGTTATTCCAGCAGCAGAAAGAGCAGAATATCCAACTACAGCAACGACTAGATGAGATGGAAGCATTGAGGCAGTTGGAGTTTGAGAACCAACAACTTAAGCAGCGTATTCAGGAGTTAGAGAACGCAGTACAAGAACATCCTGCCCAGCAGTGGGGTAATACTTTTACTAAGCAGGCAACTAAAGCACTAAATAAAGGAGTCAAGCAAGCTTTAGACAAAACTATTGATTTGCGCTCGCTTGCCGAGGAGCCACCCAAAGAAAATGCTCAAGAATGCTTACGGCTCATGGGTATCGCATTAAGTAATCTTGCCAGTGCTATGAATAACACCCAAGCAATGCAAGCTGCGGCGTTAATCTTGGGCAGCGAACCGACACCAAGCGCGATCGCTTACCGTGCCGAACAATTGCAACTACTACCGCAAGCAGTAAGCGATATTCGGGCAGTGTTATCCAAGCCTGGGTGTAGCTGGTGGGACTATTTAGAAGTAGCGCAAGAGTATGAGGTTATCAAAACCGACTACTGGGCGGAATTAACCACCCAAGAGACAGAACTAATCACCGCTTTGGAGAAAGCTGAATCCTCACTCGTTACGGAATCGTTGGTTCTTCAAGAAACCCTTGCCAATTCTGATTTTTCTTATAACGAACTGACTATTGGGCTTGGTTCTATCGTTGCCCACAATGACCCCTACTGTGCTTTATATATAGCAACCGGAGAAGTTATAGAAGACATGGGTGATGAGGTGTGGGTGGCTTGGGAGCATTGGAAAGACCGCCCGAAAAAGACTGACCGATATTTTAAGAACGAGTTACGGCTTTTGTAGGATTAGCGACTACTCAATAGTTTAAACAACGCAATGCAGCATGGCTCAACTGCTGCCGATATTGTCATGCTCAAAATTAGGAGAAAATATGGCTACAGCATTGAAAGCAATTAAAGGTGGTCAGCGAAATGGCGATCGCCAAAAATCCTCAGACGAAAAATCAATCAGACCCCACTGCAAAATATCGATAGAGGATATTAACTGGGTTCGTCAGCAAGCGCCCTGTGTGCAGCAGTTGTGGTTGGACTCGGTTGCAGCAGAACAGTTTGGTGGGGCTGCTCACAAGTTGGACACCAATCTCACCTATAAGTCAATGCAGAAAGCGGGTGCAGTATTGGCGGCTCAGGGTTTGTTCCAGTATGAGGAAGTGTTTGGCCGACTACCCTCTGGTAGACCTGGGCTAATTGGCTACCGTGTCCGTAACCTTCACGGTTATTACAATCGCTTTTACTGGGAATCGTTTATGTCCGAAGAAACTAATTCTTGTGACGAGAAAGCCGTCCAAGCCGAGGGGAAAATCAACCACGCCGAACCGAATCAAAAGCATCCCGGCGTGGAACAAATCCAACCTGATTTGGAACAATTCCAAAAGAATGGTCAAAAAAGTGAGGAATTGCAAGGCTTCCAGAAACCTAACAACGTTTCTAACAATTCCTTAACTACCTATCAACAACCAACTAAGGTTGTTGGTAAGGTAGTTAGGTCTTCCACGCAAAACGAAAACTTGCACTTTGATGAGACGGCGAGCGCATCCTTGGGGGATGCGTCGCCTCAGACCTTGGAAGGCGTGGAAGAAAAGAAAGAACAGTTACCTATGGTAACGGACTGTACGTCGCTGTCTCTCGTGGATTGTGTACCAAGTCAACCCGCTTCGTTGTTAAATGAGAAACAAGACTTGGGTGATGAGCCGGGAACCAGTCATGAAGGCCATATTTCCGCCGCGCCCGTTGCCTCTGGTTTTGAAAATTCTGTAACTCAAGGCGAGGAACCCACACAACAAGGTAAATCCACTCCGTTGCTGAATAAGAAACAAGACTTGGGTGATGAGACGATAATTACTAATGAAGTCGCTGTTTCCGCACCGTCCACCCCTGAGCCGGAAACACAACCTGACAAATGGTCGAGTGAGGTGATTGCTGAAAGGTCAAAAGTTAGACCTTGGCGCATGGAGAAACTTAAGATGGCGGGGTTACTCAAGGAAAACCCAGGTTTAGATTTTCTTATAGAGTGCTGGCAAGATGACCCAGCCTTGCAAATTGTGATTAAGGGGTTGGTGCGGAAGTGTCCGCAGTGGGGTTTTGTGGTTGTGGATGGGCAGTTGATTAAATGGGAGCGAGAGTAAGACAATCAGACGACAGTGCAAACGATGCCTTGAGCAATTACAGTAAAGCTTGTTACTGTATTACCGCCTGCCTCTAGTGTCTGGTGTATAACCGCAGGCTTGCAAACTTGTCATTAGTAATTGCTGTTATTGTGGCAGCAATGATAAACATCCCTATATAATGCAATGGTAAACTTTATAACCAGTATGAAATCAAAAAATGGCGCAAACTTGGACTCATGGAAGCGAGCAGAACGAAACCTGTCCAAAATGTAATTCTATTTATAGAGTAACCACTTTTCGTTTACCAACGAGAGATTCAGATTACTTTGATTGTCAGGTTTGTGGTGATAGGATACGGGAGTGGAATGATACAGAAGTCCCTAGTTTTACGCTTATTCAGCGCGGTCAGCATAAAGAATCAGAAAACAAATAATTTATTTTTTATGGCTCTCTCGTAGTATAACTTTCAGCCATTACATGGCTGCTAGTGACAGAAGATTTGCTCGGTTCGATACCTAAACCTAATAAATCCCTTAATACTTGGTCTTCCCTTAACTTCCTGCTCAATCAGTCTAGTAACTCTACCTGTAGAATGTACTGGATCACTTTGACTGTTCTACTGTTGCTTGCCCAGCCCGTATGTAATTGAAGGTAGTTATTGCTTAGGACATTTTACAGCAAGGATATTTTTTTACTTTTCCCTAAGTAGAGTTAGAATGTGGCATCGCTTATTGCTTTCAGCAAAAATGGCATTGTCTACTACTTCAAAACTAAACAATTATGATGGACTGGAGAAAACTACTGACACCTCAAAGACTAGGTAAGAGTGAACCAGAGGATATTCAGCATGGACGCACTTCTTTCTTAAGAGATTATGACCGTTTGGTGTTCTCTTCGCCTTTTCGCCGCCTTAAAGATAAGACGCAAGTTTTCTCATTATCTAAAAATGACTATATTCGTACTCGCCTTATCCATAGTCTAGAGGTTTCCTGCGTAGGTCGCTCTCTTGGTCGGATCGTAGGAAATGAGATTATCACAAGACACAAACTTGATAAATATGATTTCAATGCCTCAGATTTTGGTGAAATTGTGTCGGCAGCTTGCTTGGCTCATGATATAGGTAATCCTCCTTTTGGGCATTCAGGAGAAGATGCTATTCGTACAGCATTTCAATCCTGGTATGGCAGTTTTAAACAAACAGAAGAAAATTTTTTTGATGAAGCTCAGAAACAAGATTTTAATTTATTTGAAGGTAATGCACAAGGATTCCGTATTTTAACAAAATTAGAAATGCCACCTCAAAGAGGAGGAATGCAGCTTACTTGCCCAACTTTAGCAGCATTTACAAAATATCCTAGAGAATCTTTAATACCAGAATTTGTTTTTAATGGTTATAAGGGTAGAAGTATTAAAAAATATGGATTCTTTCAAGCAGAGAAAGATTTATTCACTGAAGTAGCCGAAACGGTAGGGCTAATTCGTCGTCATGAACAAGCAGCATGGTGGGCGCGGCATCCGCTTGCTTTTTTAGTTGAGGCAGCAGATGACATCTGTTATTCAATTGTTGATGTAGAAGATGGTCATCGCATGGGTTATATATCATTTGAAGATACTAAAAATTTACTTAATTTTATTGCTTGTATTGATATTCAACAGACAGATGATAGTAATGAAGAAAAAGTTAAAAGGATGCGTGCGAAAGCTATCAGTAAGCTTATCGACCAAGTAGTAAAGATTTTCTTAGATAATGAGTCAAAAATACTTACTGGAGAGTTTGATGAGGATATATTATCTTTAAGCGATTATAGAAATCACTTAGAAAAGATTAATAAGAAAACACGTAATGCTGTTTTTGAGCATCGTGATGTAGTTAGTATTCAGATTGCTGGATACGAAGTTTTAGGAAAAATCTTTACTGAGTTTGCTAACTCTATTTTAAGAGGATGTTTTAAAAGTCGAAACTAGTTAAAAATCATGCTAGTCGTCTGACCATAATACGAATCATGGCAATATAGATAAATGTCTCCGAGGTTTGAGGTAATTTTTCGTAATCCTTACTTAAACGCCGACACCAATTAAGCCACCCGAAAGTGCGCTCAACAACCCAGCGCTTTGGTAAATGGACAAAACCTTTTTTCTCCAATGGTCGAAGAACAATTTCAACAATCCAGCGAAACATATCCATCACCCAACGCATAAATTCTTCGCCGCGGTATCCTCCGTCCATCCAAATGGTGTTCAATCGTTTTACCTGATGACCAGTATCGTGAACTCGTTGGAGAACAAGTTTTGCACCTTCACGTTCTGGAAGGCTTGCAGATGTCACCAAAACCCGTAAAACTAAACCCAGTAAATCTACACTCAAATGGCGTTTACGCCCATGAATTTTTTTACCTGCATCGTAACCAACATCAATAGATATCATCGTTGCTGTTTCTACTGATTGGCTATCAACTGCCGCTTCTGATGGGCTAGGTTCACGCAGAGCGTCTACTCTTACCCACTGGTAGAGTTGGTCATGAACCTTCAACCATGTACCATCTTTACTCCATCTCCAGAAATAACCATAAACTGTTGACCACGCTGGAAAATCCCCAGGTAGACCTCGCCATGTACACCCCTCACACAGTACATAAAGAATCGCATTGACTACAGCAAATAATGCTATTTTTCGGGGACGACCACCAACTTTTGCTTCTGGGAAAAGGTTTGCAACTAGTTCCCACTGTTCCCATGACAGATTGCTACGGTATGCTTTACTCATTCGCTCACAAGGTGCTGGTTTCTACAAATCTCAGCATACGCCTTGTGAGCTTTCTTACAACACCCTCCCACTTTTAAAACATCCTCTAAGTAATGACAAAAAAATGCAATTAATTTATCATCTGCTTCCTAAAGAATATCATCCAAAAGATGAGAAAGATATTTACGAAAAAATCCTTAAAATTACAGACTATGTTTCTGGCATGACTGATTCTTACGCGACTAGCTTGTTTCAAGAACTAAGTGGCATTTCTTTAGGAACAAGTTAGCTCATATAATTAAGAAAACTATTCTCTGTAAATATCAGTAGTTCAAATTAGAGTTAAGCTTAACTTTAGAATTATTATTTCTGTTAATTTACTAATCCTGAATAAAGCCAACCAATCTTATCATCAACCTGAACTTTGTACCAAACCTGACCAGCACTATTTGTTTCTTCACTCAAGATAGTTACTGAAGTACCATTTGGGATTTTTGCTAGGACTTCAACTTCTGTGCTTGGGTAGCTCCGTAAATTTGCATAACCATCACCAGCTTGAACAACTCGATTATCAGTAGAAGATTGATGAGTTATCTGTTCATTAGTAGTTACAAGTTTTGGATTAGCATACTTTATAACTAATGTGTCTTTCATAATAAGTGAATTATCATAATCTTGAGCATCAGCCCTAATGATTATTTGACTACTTTCAGTTTCAATACTGAATCTGCTCGGATGAGTATTAAAGTTTATCCAGTCTTGCTTTGATTTACCCAAGCAACTACTTATTTCTCTTACTTTATCAGTCCACGTATTGGAGGTTAAATCGAACTTGGCTTCCCATTCTTGTTGCCATATATTTTCAGGCAGTTCTTCATTACACTTCTCAGTACGTACATAAGTAACAAGTATTTCTTTATCATTTAGCTGTACATTACCTGGGGTTTCATAAGAAAAGTCTGATCCAGTTTTCTTAACTAATGCAGGAATCGTTTCATTTAGTGAATGTGATGAATCTGATTTAGGTTCATCTTGGTATTTTGAGTCTTCCTCAGCCTTTTCAGGATAAGTTAAATCAGTGGAAGATGAGTCAGTATCTGAATCTATCTCTGCTGATTTAATTTCTGGATGATATTTGTTCGACGATTGAGGTGTATTTATGATTGTTGTAGAACAAATAAAAAATAGAAAAACAAAAATACCTACAGCAGTCGATTTTGGATGCTTAGATATAATTTTTTTGATTAAGTCTTCCATCAGTTAATTAGAGTTTACAATAGGCAAGAATATATAATTATTTTCTTTACTTAGTTGGCTAAAAAGCAACAGTTAACTTACTGATAAATAGTATGAAGACTTTAAATCTATGAATAAGAAATTGGTGGACTTAGAAAAATAAATTCAGCAAAGATGCTTTACTAAGAGCCTAAATCAGATTTTGCTTACTTGATAACTAAAGTATATTTTTGATTAAAAGTACATATTACTTAATTATTCCTATGTTTTTATTGCCACACTTGGGGTCAAGCATTTTATACACAAACTACTAGAGAAAAATTTGGTGCTTTTGCAGCATAATCGCGATCGCTGCTTGAACTGATGGCAAAATCAGTACAGCCCAACCAACAGGAAGTACAAGAGATATTGCAGCAGTTATGCGAGATTCCTTGTACTCCGCAGTTTCGCCTTAATGGGAAGATGAGAGCGTACAGTTAAGCGGTACTGGAAAAATGTGCCGGGTGCGATCGCCTATCTCAAAGAAGCCCTGCGGACTTGGAAAGGAATCAAGTCACCGGAGGCTGTGTTTGTGGCTGCTTGTAAAGAGAGGCGGAAACCGGAGTCAGCACAGGTCAAATCTGCTGTGAAGGATTGGTTTGAGTGGGCAAGGCAGCAGAGGATTGTGATTGCTATGTCGGGGGATACTGTGTACACGCCGGATGGGGAGGCTGTGGCACTGGCGGAGATGATGCGGCGGTATCCGGTGGAGGGGTAAGGTTGTAGATATGCCCAAAAATCTGAGGAATAGTAGAGTAAATGATCACTACACAGACAAATTTGTAACCGTTTGTTCTCCAAAGCTAGAGTATATTTGGATTCATAAGTTTCTGTATAATACATTCATGTTTTATAATTTTATCCAATGAATTGGTTTGAAAAACTAACAGGTTTTGCTGAGGAATCGCCACAGCAAGTTAGAGACAATATCACTATTGAGGGGAATGTCTTAAAATCTCATGTAAATGGGAAAGAAATGATTTGTGGCCGTTTGGAAACGCCGTCCTTAGCTGAACTGAGAGAAAGTGTTCAGTCGAGTGCATATAAAGTAGGAAAAATATCGGTAAGTGAACTAGTTGCTAACGTTCAGGATTTGCATCTAAACAAATCAAATGCTAATTCACTTTTTCAGGTAGCATCACAGTTTAATCTACTGGAAATGCGTTCTCCTTCTGTAACTCCTGAGATTGGTGTAGGAATTTATGAGAAGGATTTTACCCAAGGCCCAGTATGTGCTATTGCAGCAGGTGCAGGAACAATTTATCGAAATTATTTTGTAAAGGTAAATAAGCAAATTGGGCAATCAGCTATAAATCAAATTGATTGCCTTGCAGACATAGGCGTAGCTTTGGGAAATGAGGGGAATCGTCTTTGGAAAATGAGAAACGGTTATGTTTTACCATCACGTAATGGTTTAGTCGAGATTTCACGTCAGCTTCGGGAATTGACTCATTCAGAAGTAGATAAATTACGGCAATTGTTAAGAATCGGTATTCAGTGGAATACGCAAGTAACCCTCAATGATTGCCAACATATAGTTTCACAAGCTTATTGTTCCGCTTTGCCAGTTGCCTACTCAAATTATCCGTGTGACCTATGGGCGGAATTTGCACGATTGGTTCTAGAAGCATCTTATGAAGCAACTATTTGTACGGCAATCTTAAATTTGCTCAACAATGGCAACAATAGAGTGTTTCTGACGCTTGTTGGTGGTGGAGCATTCGGCAATCAACACGAATGGATTATTGACGCTATTCAACGTGCTTTGAATCTATATAGAAATGTTGATCTGGATGTAATAATTGTTAGTTATGGCTCGTCTAAGCAATATATTCAACAATTGATAAAGCAATATTAGCAGTTGGGAATATAAAATTGTTGCTCGTATTGACGGAGAAGATTGGAGATTGAAGATTGCAGATTGCAGATTAAATGTTTTTGGTACAAGCCCCGCCGCAAGGGGCAGGAATAAATCTAAAATCATCAATCTCAAATCCTCAAGCTGCGTCCAAGAGTGGGTGCAGTCAATCTCAAATCTACAATCGGCAATCTACAATTGCTTGACAGTCATACAAAACAGAAATCTTTTTGTTAATTTTATAGACAAATATTCATTAAAAAACATTAAAATTCTGCTGGTACTTCAGAGCTAGTTAAAAGTTTTTTCTTGCTTCGCTTCAACTGTTTCCAAAGTCTTTTGATTTGCTTATAAGCTCCTGTTTTGTCAGCTTTCTAGATGTCTCTAGAGCCGAAATATAGCTAACTCTTTGCGCGAACTCTTGTAAGTTAGCATGAATTCGACTAGAGGACTCATATTTGATTTCTGAAAAACCAAGTTCCCTATAAGCTTGTCATACAGAGGTTTGTTTTTCAGTATCCTTAGCAGGATTCAAGTACGATTCCTATAGCAAGATAGACACTCATTAATACCATTCTTCCGCCGCCCCGGTTGCTTCAAATTTTCAAAATGTTGACTCAGTTGATGATTACGCCGAGCCTGTGGAAAAATCAGTTCAGCCTAGCCAGTAGCAAGAAGTGCAGGAGGTATTGCAGCAGCTACGGGAGATTCCTTGTACTCCGCAGTTTCGGTTAAATGGGGCGATTCAGCGCACAGTCAAGCGGTATCGGGAGAATGTGCCGGGGGCAATCTCTTACTTGAAAGAGGCAGTGCGAACTTGGAAAGGGATCAAATCACCGGAAGCTGTGTTTGTGGCTGCTTGTAGGGAGAGACGAAAACCGGAAGCCCAGCAGGTAAAATCGGGTGCGATCGCTTGGTTTGAGTGGGCTAGGCAGCCAAGGATTGTGATTGCGATGTCTGGTGAAGTTGTGTATGCGCCGGATGGTGAAGCTGTGGAGTTAGCCGAGATGATGCGGCGGTTTCCGGTGGGGGAGTAGGGCAGGGCTGTTTCATTCCACAAGGTGAAGGAGTTTGTCAATATCATGAGAGATAAATCTTTGGGCAATTGTGATGGAAGTATGACCATTTCGGCGAAGTATATTGAGAGCGATTGCTCTCAATATGGAGAGATTTGCGGGAGCATTGCCCATACGGATCGTCGAATTATCTTCTTTGAAAACAACATCTTTCACCCAATGGAGGCAATTTTCGATACCCCAATGACCGCGAATACCGATGGCAAATTCCTTCGCTGTACAAATCAAGCTGCTAATATAACAAACAATCTCATGATATTTCTTATCCTTTCTTGTGCCAATTCTTTCGACCCTAATTAAAGATTGTATTCCCGTCCATTCTGGGTCAATTCCATTGACATCATGGAAAACTTCGACAGTACGAGTTGTTAATCTATCTCTAGTCTTTTCTGTCTCAATTATCCGAGAAGTTGGTTTTCTGGTAGCGGCAATCTGTTGAATATGTCGATGTAGTTTTGGTTGATTATCTTTCACAGCAATAACGTAATCGTTACCACCTTCAATAATTATTTTGCAAGTTTTTTTTGGCAATGTAAGGAATCAAAGCTCAAGATAACATCTTCTATATCCAATGCTGTGACTAGCTCCTGGACAACTTGTATTTCGCTTTTGAGTTGGTTATCAAATTTCTTCATCCCCACAACTAGCCCTTTCTTGCCAGCAAATACTGATACTATGCTCACAAAATTCTGATGAGATGAACTATAGTTCTCCACTGTACCCTTAATACTTTTACCATCTACTGCACACCATTCTGATACTTCTAAATCCACATAATTTTTCGCCCATTCATTAAATTTTTCTGTCAGTTTATCAAAATTCACTCCCATGACTACACGTCGAATTGTTGAATATGAGGGAACCCCATGTTTTTGAATGCCAAATTTTTCTATTAATACCCGTCTATGCCTTTTAACAAAATCTCCCCACTCACGATACCCAACATATCCATTCATTGTTCCCATTATGACAAACAGCAACACTAGCCACAGTGGATGTCTTCGTCCATCAGTCGTTCTAAAATCTTCCACTTGCTTTAATTGTTCTATCAGCTCTGCACCCATATTTTTTCCCCACAACTCTTGCTATTTTACCTGTTTTAGGGAATGAAACAGCCCTGGGGGAGTAGGGGGCTTTCAAGGGTAGGGATTTTGTACTTGGTCATTTTTTGACTATTTTAGCCGATACTTAAATCCTGAAACGACCAAACCACGTTAAACAGTTAAGAAATTTCTCAACTATTTTCGAGATTTTAAAACCCCTACCCTTGAAAGGGAGTAGGGGGATGCTGCTCCAACCCTAACTCTAGCTGCACAGGTTCTTCCGCTTGCAGTTGTAGATTTTTGTTGCGTCATTATTGAGTTAGTCTGGCACTCATGAATCTATGCCACTAATAATATTTGCGTTAAAAAGCTTAAGTTGAGTTAAAGAAGTAAAAACGAAAAATTAAGGTTTTCAGTCACTTTTTATACCAAGAATTAGAGATTTTTAGAATAGTGGGATAGGTTCATGTAAGGAATATGTTGCTCATAGGTTATTTAGATCAGTAAATGAGTTGAGATCGCTGCTGGATAAGGTGTTAAATCAAGGTAAGCTAGTGATTAAGCGGCATCGGAAAACCAAACATAAAGGTAATTTTAGCTATATTGCAGTTTAAATGCTGATTAGCTCAATCTGGTCATTTTTTGAGTAAAAGCATAGCTTTCTAAATAGCGAATTGTAAAAATTATTTTTGACCAGCTATTATAGTGGCATTAAACTAGTTTTGCAAAAGTTTTAAAATTAATTATTAGAAATAAAATAGCAAGTATCTTTTATAAAATTTGTTGCTAAATAACCAGCGACGGCTAGAGTGATAATTGTAATAAAGCCAACAAATGTAATTTTTGGTATAAAACTATACTGATTTGTAGTTTTTAGTGCTTGGAAAATACCTAAAATACCACCTATTAAAACACCTAGTAATGACCATCCCCATGCTGGTTGTTTTACAGATATCAAAGTAAAAGAATATGCAATTAAATCAATTATAAATAATGCTACAAAAGTTATTGAACTAAAAAAATCCTTACCAAATCCTCCAGCAACTGTATAAATCAAAAATCCAAGACATAATAATGTAAATAATACTAATCTAAAATCTAGATTCTGTATATAGTTTTTAATAATTTTTCGATAATATGGATTAATTAAAGGTGTAAATATAGCTAAAACAAATCCTGTCAAAACAGAAAATAAATTTATATTGTTTATAGCTTGTTCCTTATTTATATTCAAAATACACTTTTCTGCAAAATTAATATCTGAAACAATAGTAATTCCGTTTTTCGTATATGACAAAAACCAGACATTATCTACTTGAATCCAAAAATTCAAAATACTACGAATTACGTACATTAATATTCCTAAAATAATAGCAAACCTAATAATATTTTGAATAATCGTCACCCATTGTATACCTTTCTTAAATTTTACACTTACTTCAAATTGACCAATATTAGTTGTTAAAGTAATTTTATCTTCATATTTTCCAGCTTGTATAAAAGTTGGAACTAGCTTTATTGTTAAATCAACTTCTTTATCTTCAAAACTATCAGGGCTTATCTCAATTTCTTTCGGAAAATTATAAATATTACCTTTAATTCTTCCTTCAACTTTACCAAATCTACTTATGCAAGTAATTTTCAATGCTCTTTGTAAAAAGTGGATATTTTTTTCTACAAAAGTAAGGTTTCCAAAGTTTATTTGCTCTGGCTCTAGCTGAATATAAATATTTCGTACTGTATATTTTAAAAAAGTTCGGCATATTTGACTTATACCTTCTAGTTGAAATACGATATAGCCTTCATAATTACCTTGAGTCACAGCAAGAGTATCTAGAGAAATAGAAAATTCCCTTAAATTGTTAGAATTAATTTCTGGAAGTAAAGAAATGCCTGGAAGATAACCTTCTAATTTTACATCTCCCCATACAAAACCACGCCCTTTTGTAAAAACTTCAAAATTAATATTTGTTTGATATCCAACTGGAATTTCACCTAAATCAAGTTTATCTGGTTGTACAAATACTATTGGATTAGGAGGACTTCCTACACTTTTACAAAGTTCTCGAACAAATATCTCCAAACCTTTCCTATTTTTTTGTGTATAAGAATTAATTATTTTTCGGGATAAATTTCCTAAATCTGTTCTTCCTTGCCCTAACAGCCATTGTGTAATATCGTTATTATATAGATAATCTTGTGCTTCATCAGGATATTGATCACACATAGCAATTAATTCAGGCAATGATGATGCTTTTCCTTTCTTAAACCTAAAAGTGTGCAATTTTAAAGCATTTTGATACTCTCGATTTTCCAGAGCTTGTCCTGCATTTAAAAAGTGATGATCCTCATCACTTAAATTTTTACCTAATGCCCACGCCTGAGCATCTTGCAAAGCCTGACCTCGCAATAACCTTGATTCATCAGTACGCTTAGATATAAGCCAAGCTGTTATTGCCTCAGCATATGGTCGCAAATCTGCTAATCTATTTTCAACCCAACTCTGATTAAAAACAGACTCATAGATCCGATTGTAAACTCTTAACTTACCTTGCTCCTCAACTACCAATCCTGATAACCGTAATTCTATTTGCTCTGAACTTTTATCTGTTGTAACTTCTCCGCTCTGTAAAATTTGCTGATATAAACCTAGTAAACGCCCTGCACGCTGTTCATTTCTTAAAATACGGTCACGTATCGTTTTCAAATGCTCTGGCTCATCCTGTGATTCCCAACTCTTGATTATATGGGATTGAACTAAATCTTGTACATTCAATCTTTTATCATAACCTTGAATTAACTTACAGAGCTTCTGCGTAAGAAATGGTTGACCGCCTGTCCAATTTAAAATCTCTTGTAAAATTATTTCTGGGTTACTAAGTTTTCTTGGCAATCCTTCCGTTAAAGGGAAAGCTTCATGCAATTTAAAACCTTTTAATTCAATTGCTCGACCTATATTAAATGGAGTACGCTTTTTATCTTTAATTAAATCAGAGGGAGTAGCTACTCCTAGTAAACAGAATGTAAGGCGTTTGTATACTGGATTAACAACCCGCGCGTTATAACAATACCTAATTAAAGCAAAAAAGTCGTCATTCGAGAATTTTAAACTAAGTACACTATCAATTTCATCTACAAAAATAACAATTTCCTGAGTAATTTCAGCTAATAATATTTCTTCAATAAATTCACTTAACCTCTGCACAGGAGAAAGGCGATCTCGCTCTAACAACCAACTTCGTAAATTAAGTTTCTGAGAAAGAGCAAAGCTACTCATCAAGATACGGATTATACCTGCATACCACTGTTCTTGTGTAACGATATGACTGCCAATCTTCGTCAAGTCAATTGCAGCACAAGCAATATTTTCACTTTGCAGTCTTTTCATTGTTTGAATCCACAAGCTAGACTTGCCCATTTGCCGTGAGTTTAGTACATAACAATAGTCCTTAGCTATTAAACCTTCATACAAATCCTGGTCTGCTTGTCGCTTGATATAACTGGGAGCATCAACTGGCAAACTCCCTCCGACATGATATTCATAAGCTGGGGGTTGTGTTATCTTCATTAGCTGACTCTTAGACGATCACAAAAATACTGGCGATATAAATTACAACGCGGTATAACATCATTTCCTTGCTGTTTAAGCAATCCCATACTGAGTAATTGAAAGCACTGTATTTGGTTCAACCGTACAGGTATAGTATTCGTAACTACCTTTTTGATAGCAGCAACTAATTCCGGATGTTGCTCTAAATTCCATAAATGCCGTCGCAAATGATCACTATAAAGACCAGCTTCTGTAGGTGCAGTTTGCAACAATATATTGAGCGTAGTATCTTTCCGAGCAATATGATAAAGTGCAACCCTTATAAGATAAGGATGCCCTCCTACCATTGCCATTAGCTGCTCAACTTCAGTCTGACTCCAATTGAGTCCATGCTTTAGTGCCAGATAAAACACCTGTTCAGCATTAAATTCTGGTAATTCAATCGGTAAACCTACATTAAATGGTGATTGATTTATATTAAGTGGAATATAAACTTCAGTGGAATGCACCACTACCAACCGCAACTTTTTCCATATTTCCCGATTTTTTCCATCCTCATGCCAAGCACGTAAAAGTCCGAAAAAGTCATTGGCAATTTCGGGATATTGAAAAACACGATCAACCTCATCTAATCCCAAAACTATGGGTTGGTTGATTTCTGCTAGAAGATACTCTTCAAAATATAAAGTGCAGTTGACATTAGTGCCAAAAATTTCATCCCAGTAATTTTCTATTTTATTAGGGATTCTAAGTCTGTGTCCCACAGTGACGCAAAACCACTGAAGGAATTTGTCCAAATCAGCAAAGACTTTTCCATCTGCTAATTGAAAACTTAAAGGAATAGTTAAGTAATCTTGTTGTGAAGCTTGATAAAGAATCCTAGCCATAAGCGAGGTCTTTCCCATTTGCCGAGGAGCTTTAATACGAATTAGAGAACCTGGCTTTAAAATTGCTTCCTTGCAACGAGATTCAATAGGAGGACGTTCAATGTAAAACTCTGAAGCTAAATCCACCTGCCCTTCAGGTAATTCGGGTTCTGCTACTGGCATAGGTGTATATGAACACGAAAGGCTGATTTTTTCCTCTACGTCAGTACTGAAGACTTCACCTTCCGTAATACCTGCGAGTAAACTCAAGACTTCCTGCAAGATTCTAGAAGTATCAGCAGGCGAGTTCCACTCTCTTTGCTGAATTTGATTTAAATAACCTCTTAAATCATAATTTAGTGGTTCGCTCCAAGGAAAGTTAACACGAATGGGCAGAATTACTGGTTTACATTCTGACCGTAAATCTCGTAAATGTTTTACCCGTCTCACTTCTTCTGTAACCATCTCACTGCTGGCTGATTGTGGAGACAACAGCAGTAAGAAGTAATCACATAATTCTAATTCTCTATCAATGCGTTGAGGCCAGCTTTGCCCTAAACGAATTCTCTCTCCTGCCATGAATGCTTGATGACCAGCCGCTTTGATAGCTTCGTAGAAATATTGGGCAAGGCTTAAATCTGGATCTTGACTGCGATAACTGATGAAAACTCGCTGACTAGTTATGGGTTTTGTTGAGACAGTGGAAGAAGCTCTTTGAAGAGAGTCAACTGAATATGAGATATTTGAAACAAGTTCTTGTTTAGATACTTGTCCCGGCTTTTCATCACTAAATTGTAAGTTGTTCTCTGACTTCTGCTTTAAAACTGGTATTTGTCCTTGTGAAAGGTCTTCCATTTGAATTGCAACTAAACCCTCGTCAAAAGCTCTTTGGAATACATTTTGAGTTTCTGAGTTTTCGTAACCTAAACCATCATAAAATCCTTGAGCAAATACAATTGCAGCTTTGTCACCAATGGGCTGGTTCATGCCAATTGCATAATTAATATGTTGGCTAATAGCATGAGCGGGTTTAGCTGAATAACAAGCATTGAGTAAGACACAGTTGACATAATCGGCGTGTAATTTAAACAGCGCTGCTAATCCTTCTGGTGAAACGGGTTTGTTGTTCCCACCATCATCTTCCAGTAACAAACTGCCATCCTCCAAGCCATGTCCGCAGAAATGAACGATGAAAGGACGTTCTTCTGCGATCGCACGACGAATATCTTGAGGACGTACAGCCGTTCTAATGCGAATCTCAAATAAATCCCGTCTTGTGGCTCGTCGTATGGCTTCCTCAATTTCTCTGATCTCTCGATCCAAACGCAAACCATGAGGGATTGCTGCCAAAATCAAGATTTTCTGCTGCTGGGTATACTGATTTGCTGATGTCCCCTGCGGCTGTCCAAAGTGAATATTATAAGTGTCGCCGCCTATGCGCCCAGCATTTACTATACCTGCGTTAATCAACCCTCCACCAAACTGAGAATTGGGTGCATTGTTATTGGTGACTTGCTTCGGTTCCTGGGAGTCCGGCATGGATCGGTTTTAGCATACTTAAGTATTCTACTGTAAATACTATCACCTTTAATTTTTAGGTCAACAGGTGCAAAATCTGGCTCAATCTCGCCTAAGCTCCATTTGGGCGAAGTGGTCTTGCAGCAGCTTGTGGATAAAGCGATAGCGTCCACCGACACGCTGGAGTAGCATACGTTTGGTGCAGTAGTCGAGGAAACGGGCATAGTTCCAGGGAATGTAGGCATTAAAACAAAGGATGAGGTTTAAGAGCGATATAAACTTGAACTTGTTTTTTATAAGCAAAATAAACGATAGATATTACATAAACTTTAGGATTGTAACCAATTGATTTGCTAAATCTGTCAAAACATTACAGGTTGTTGATACAGAGGTATAGTAAATGTGACAGTAGAACCCAACCCTTCCCCAAGACTGAAAAAATTTATTTCACCACCCATTGCCTCTATCAATTTTTGAGATATTACTAACCCTAAACCTGTACCACCATATTGGCGGCTACGAGAACCATCTACTTGCGAGAATAGTTGAAATAGTTTGTCTTGTTTATTTAGGGAGACACCAATACCTGTGTCTCTTATTGTGACTATCACCATACTAGGAATTTGTTTTTCTAGTGATTTATCTTTGTTGATAAGATCGGCACTAACAGTAATATTGCCTTCATATGTAAATTTGATGGCATTCCCTACTAAATTCAGCATTACTTGTAGTAATCTTTGATAATTACCGTAAACAATAACTTCTTCCGAATTTGGTAATTCCAATTGAAAGCTAAGATTCCTTGCTTCTGCTTGAGGACGCATGAAGTTTTCAACATCAGAAAATAATTCATTGAGGTTGACGCTAGTGCTAACTATTTCCATCTTTCCTGCTTCAATTTTCGCTATATCCAAAACATCATTAACAATATTAAGCAGATGTAGGGATAGGTGGTGGGCTTCTTTTATAAACTGATTCTTTTCTTCTACATCATCTACCATGCCTTCTAAAATTAGTTTTAAAAACCCAATCATACCGTTGAGAGGAGTACGTATTTCATAATTTATGTTGTCCAAA
Organism: Nostoc sp. TCL26-01; assembly: GCF_013393945.1. NCBI lineage: Bacteria > Bacillati > Cyanobacteriota > Cyanophyceae > Nostocales > Nostocaceae > Nostoc > Nostoc sp. TCL26-01. The sequence continues at coordinate 128,579 of NZ_CP040298.1, read as the reverse complement.
AATTCTCTTTTTTTCTGCTCTACTTCTTGCGATGTTGTATCAAGTTGTTTTAAAATTAATTGTCTATCTAGTTTCGCACTAGCCGTTAAAAAATGATAATCTTCATTACTCAATTTTTTTCCTTCTGCCCATTCTTGAGCATCTTGTAGAGCTTGTCCTTGTAATAAGCGAGAATTGTCTTTATATTGAGAAGCTAACCAAGCTGTTATTGCTTCAGAATATGGACGTAAATTAGCTAATTCTTGATTGAGCCAATTTTGATTAAATATAGATTTATAAATTTTATTATAAATTTTTAATTTATTTTTATATCGAATAACTAAACCAGTAAGATGTAATTCACTTTCTTCTAAAATATTATTTTCTATTAACTTCGAGTTTTCTTCAGCTATTAAAATTTGTTGGTATAATCCTAATAAATAGCCAGATTTTTGCTCATTTCTGAGGATTCTATCTCGAATAGTCCGTAAATGTTCAGGTTCATCTTGAGATTCCCAATTTTCAATAATACATTCTCGAACAACCGCTGCAACCGAACGAGGATGTTTCTGCTCAGATTCTTCAAACATAAGTTGACACAACTTTTGTGTTAGAAATGGTTGCCCCCCTGTCCAGTCTAAAATTTCTCGCATTACTAATTGAGGATTGTTAAATTTACCATACAATCCTTTTTCTAATGGTTTTATTTCATGTAATTGGAACCCATTGAGAGAGATAGCTAGCCCAATATTAAACGGAGTACGCTGTTTATCCTCTATCAAATTGCTGGGGGATGCCACTCCTAGTAAACAAAAGGTAAGACGATTATATTCAGGATTATCAACACGTTTGTTATAGCAAGCTCTAATCAAAGCAAAAAAATCATCAGTAGGAAAATTCAAACTTAATACACTATCAATTTCATCAATAAAAATAACGATATTTTCTTTAATATTAGTTAGTAAGATTTTTTCTAAAAATTTACGAAATCGGGTTACTAATGAATTTAACTGATTTTCCTCCCACCAATCACAAAAATTTAGTTCCAGAGCAAAACTATCGATGAGATTGTCAATCAAATCTGCATACCATTGTTCAGGCGGGACATTTTGAATCCCACCAGCAGAAAGATCCACGGCGGCACAATGTACACCTTCATCTCTCAATCTCTGCATGGTACGCACACGCAAGCTGGACTTTCCACTTTGACGTGAATTTAGTACGTAACAAAACTTTCCCGCTTTCAGCCCTTCATATAACTGAGCATCAGCTTCTCTGGTGACGTAGGTGCTAGCATTTTCAGGTAGGCTTCCAGAAAATATGTATTGGTCAACCATAACTCACCTAACCCAAACGAGTTGAGAAATACTGGCGATACAAATCACAACTAGCAACGCAATCATTACTAACAAGTTTTACTAAGCCCAAGCTATGTAACTTGAATGCAACTTCAGTATCTAACCTGACAGGTACATCTGTCATTACTACTCTTTTATACCCTGTCTCAAGCTGGGGATTATGTTGTAAATGCCACAGTTGTTGTCGCAGGTGGTCGCTGAATATTCCTTGCTCTGTTGGGGCAAGTCTCAAAAGTTCTTCTAACAGTATCTGCTGGCTTTTCAGATGTGCGTTAGCGGAGCTTAACGCAGTTATCGCAGACTGTACCAAATAAGGATGTCCCCCAACCAAACCCATCAACCCATTTAAGCCCTGTTCTCCAAACATATTTAAACCCTGTTGTTCAGCAAGGTCTAATACTTGTTGATCATTAAATTCAGGTAACTCAATGGGCAACCCAACGTTAAACGGAGAGTGATTAGTATCGAGAGAGGGGTAGGATTCAGTGGAATGAACTACTACAAGGCGCAGTTTCTTCCAGATGTTGCCAATCTTGTCACCTTGCTTGGCTGCTTCATACCATCCCCTCAGCAGTAAGCAGAACTGAGGGAAAATCTCTGGATAATCAAACAGTCGCTCAAAGTTGTCGATGGACAAAACTAGGGGTGCATCTGTGACCGATAGTAAATATTTTTGAAAATAGCGAGTACAGTTTTTATTCAGCCCAAACACTTCTTGCCAGTGCTTATCTAGTTGTGGTTCTAAATCCAAGCTATCTGCTACATCAACACACAACCATTGCAGGAATGTTTTTAAGTTAGCTAGATTTTCAACATCAGCTAGTTTTAAATCGAGCTTTGCTGTTTGATAGCCCTGCCCTCTGGTATGGTCTAATATTTTCTCTAGTAAAAGAGTTTTACCCATTCTTTGGGGGGCTTTGATGCGAATTAACGCCCCAGGCTGAACAATTGCGTTGTAGCATTTTTCTTCAATCGGTGGACGTTTAATATATATGTTTGCGTTTGTTTTAGTCTGTTCATTGTCAACTTTTGAAAGCTTTTGTTCAATAGTTTCTAACTTGTCACCAAGCTCTTGTAAAGTGCGTTCTTCAGTCTGAAGCTGTTGTCCATATTGAAACTTACGGGATGGGTCTGTCTCAATTACCCATGCGTTTCTTATATTTGCAACTTTCTGGCTTTGCAATGTGTATGCTTTGTATATTGATTCTCTTTCTTGTTGCAATCGGTTTGTTTGCTGTCGTGATGGGGATGAATTATCTGATGTTGCCTGCGGCCCAAAGTGAATATTGTAGACATTCCCACCAATTTGCCCAGCATTCACCGTATTAGCATTAATCAACCCTCCGGCAAACTGAGAATCGGGTAAGTCGTTATTAGTGACTTGCTTTGGATCTTGGTCGTCAGGCATAGATCAGTTTTGGCAGATTTAAGCGTTGTTATTGTAAATAATATCACCATTGATATTTAGGTCAACAGATGCAAATTCTTTCTTAATCTCGCCTAAACTCCATTTGAGCGAAGTGGTCTTGCAGCAGTTTGTGGATGAAGCGATAACGTCCACCGACGCGCTGGAGCAGCATACGCTCGGTGCAGTAGTCGAGGAAACGGGCGTAGTTCCAAGGAATGTAACCGTTGAAGTAGAGGATGAGGCGTAGGGTGAAGTGTTTAATAACTGGCGTTCCACTTCTAGGTATCCCCCCTAATAGTCCCAAAAATAATCCAGACACTAAGCTCAAAATCAAAATCTTGACTGGACTAGAATTAGTCTGTAAAGTTCGTTGGATAAAAAATATTAATATTGTAGAAGGTAAAAATAACAAAGATGAGAACCTAATAGTATTTTTAGCAGATTGCCATATACCTTGGTTAGGAATAGTTTTTTCTTCAATTTCCAAACCATGAAACCCTAAAAGTAAACCACCAATTAAGCTGCCAACTAGTACAGAAATTATTCCTCTAATTAACGTATTAATTACTCCTAAAGTAGGATATAAAATAATTCCAGAAATTAAGCCATTGAACAAACCTAAAATCAACCCTAAAAATAATCCATTTCTTAAATTATAAGGAGAAAATTGTATACTTTCAACTGCTTCAATTTTATCTCCAATTATTCCAAAAAGTAAACCGCCAATTAGACCGCCAATTAAACCAAAAATTATCCCACCAATTAAACCGCCAATTAAACCAAAAATTAAACCAGATATCAGACTACCAGTTAGACCACCAATTAATCCATTAATTAGCCATCTCATAACAGTTTTGCTAAAGAACTTATTAGAGCTAATAAAATTTATTTCTTCTATTTTTAACTCTATGATTTCACCAAATGAACCATTAATCGCTCCTCCAATAAGTCCTCCAATCAAGCCATTAGCTAAACCATTGATTAACCTATCAATTGAGCCAATAATTAGCCCATTAATTAATCCTGAAGTTAGCCCAGCTATCAGCATTTGTATACTCCCCCAGACTATTAAATTATAAATAATCTTGGCACTTTTGCTTTTTAACAAACTAGGTTGCATTTCTTCTATCAAAAACTCCGTTTTGGCTTCCATCCGCATTTGTCTGGCTAACCAAACAAGCCACATTCGCGTTTTTTTAGAGTTATACTTTTTGATAAGTAAATATGCCTTATTATTAATATTCCGTGTTAACATTCTACCTATATAAGCGTCTAGCATATACTGAAGAGGGTCTGCTGTAAAAGTCAGATACTGCCATTGTTGAACGGAGATTTCCTGAGATGCTAAGACAGTAACACTGAGTAGTAAGGGAGTTCTAACCAACTCTAGTAAATCTAAATCATTACTAATGGTTGACCAAAGTTCTAAATAATTTATTGATGTTAGATAATCACAAATCTGATTACTGGTTAAAGGCTGTAAAGAAATAGCACCGTTAAGTTGTAATAAAGCGGTGTAGTTACTATATTCTTCACTTCGGCTACAAACGACTAGATAAAGCGGTCTTGTTTCGCCTGCTAAAAACTGATTAATACCATGGACGCAAGAATCTTGACGTTGTGGTTCAAGCTCATCTAAGCCATCAAGAAATGGTAGTAATTGGTGATCTGCAACCCATTCATTACCTAGTTTGGTTGAAACACCATATTTAGATTTGAGTTCAGCTACCAACCAGTCAGTTATCGATTGTCGGTTATCTTTCCATGAGGACAAGTTGAATAAAACAGGAACAGGATAATCAGGCTGTTCTTCGGCACGGTTGATTAAAGCTTGAGCCAGTTCTAACAGCGTAGTAGTTTTGCCTGATCCTGGCGCACCCAAAATTAATGATTTGCCTGCAATTTCTTCTGAATCAAAAACTTCTAAAATTGTTGTGGTGTCTGGGAGAGGTTCAGCCGGCTTTAAACCAATTTTTATTTCTGCATCCCAAGGGCGCTTTACCTGCTGGGGTTGTGACTCCTTCCCTAAGTTAATCAGAACGGCATTGTGTAGAGATTGCCTTAATCGTGCAGTCACTTCTTCTTTAACTGCGGCCAGTAGTATGCGCTCGTTCTTTGGTCGAGTCGGGTTGCCCACTGGTATTGTCTGCTGCCCCCCAAAGAAAATATTCCAGATGTCCCCGCCTATTCTGCCAGCATTAACATTCTCAGCATTAATCAACCCGCCACCAAACTGAGAATTGCGTAAGTCGTTGTTATTGACTTGCTTCGGGTCTTGAGAGTCCGGCATGGGTTAGTTTGGGAAGTCTTCAGTGTTGTTGTTTTGAATGTTACCATCTACCTGCTGTGTATTCTAGCTAAATGCTTGAGCATTCTTAAAACTTTAGATAAACTCCTTAAAAAGATGTCGTCCAAATTCTAATTGCTTTATCTTCGCCTCCACTAGCTAACAGCTTGCCATTTTGGCTGAAAGCAAGACAATTCACTGCATCTTGATGTTCAAAGCTGTAAAGCAAATCTCCATTCTTGACGTTCCAAAACTTAATGGTCTTATCTTGACCACCACTAGCAAGAACTTGACCATCTGGGCTAAACGCAACATAATGAACGCCACCTGATTGATGATTGAGAGTAGAAATAATTTTGCCCGTATTGAAGTTCCAGATATTGATGGGCTGTCCATAACCACAACTGGCAATCAGTTGTCCATCTGGACTAACTGTTACCCACCAAAGCCCTTGAAGAATAAAAGATGCGATTACACCAAACAAATCTGAAGTTTGATTGAGTGTGCGTAACAGATTACCAGTCTGCCACTCCCAAATTTTGATATCTCCTTGAGAACATCCAGCGACAAGATGCTTTCCATCTGGAGTAAATACCACAGTATTAACATCAATCGCGTGTCCCCACAAAGTTCTTATTTCTTCTCCTGTTTGCCAATTCCAGAGTTTTACCGTGTTAACTTGACCACTAGCAAGAACTTTACCATCTAGGCTGAAAGCCAAACAATTAACTCGAAAAGTTGAGACTCCCCCGCCGATAATTCGTTTTAAGGAACCAGTGGACACATCCCATAATTTGATATTGCCATCTTGTACATCTACATTGCTACTACTAGCAAGAGTTTGTCCGTCTAGACTAAAAGCTACGGCTCTAGTGACAGTTGAATGACTATTCATACTAAACAGTAATTTTCGATTACTTAAATCCCAGAGTTTAACTGTTGTATCACTGCTGGCACTAGCAAGTAATCGTCCATCTGGGCTGATTGCTACTGATTGAATTGCTCCTGAATGACCATTTAGCGAATATTTACCTATTTCACATTCTTGACCTAATGTATCGGAAGAATACTGTGTTTCGCTACTTTTGCTTTCTTTATGCGCTTGCTGCTTTTGGCTAGGTGATGATTTTGGATTATCTAATATTGGCTTCCCAAGGTAAATATTGTAGACATCGCCACCTATCTGCCCTGCGTTTACTGACTCAGCATTAATAAACCCACCGCCAAACTGAGCATTGCTTAAGTCGTTGTTATTGACTTGCTTCGGGTCTTGGGAGTCTGGCATGGGTTAGCTTGGAAAGTCTTCAGTGTTATTGTTTTGAATGTTACCACCGATTTGCTGTGCATCAACAGTCTTGGCATCCACTATACCACCTGCAAACTGCGAGTTCGGTTGGTAGTAAATTGAGACTTTATCACCCGTCTGAGCTAGTAACTTATTTTGCAGGTTAATTGTGGAAAATAGCTGGTTGATTATTTTATCTTTATCTTCCAACCTACCTTGGTACTGCCCTTCCAATGTCTTAGCCGCAAATTCATACCCCTGCATGAAGTCGTTGTGGATTTTCGGTTTGTCTGCATTAGGGGCAATAGCCACTCTGACTAAGATAATGCCATCACCTTTCTTTTCAATACTTTGGACATCCAATTGTGCGCCTTGGTTTTCGACTTCTACTTTTTTGAAGGAGTAGGCGAAAGCATCCCAATCGATACCGTTGCGAAAGATTAGGTCAACTGTTTCTAGGGATTTTTGGAATAGTTGGGTGAATTCTCCAGGGGCAAAGTTACCACTGCTGGGACGGCGTTCTTGTTGACCTTGGCGGAGGTAAATATAGTCACAAATTACGTTATTAAGATTTGTGTTACTGTTTATCTGCCAATCTTGTATACAGACTCCTGTGAAATTTGCTGAAGTAAAATCTGTTTCTAGAGCTTGAACGTTTTTCAAATTAGCATTTTCTAAAGATGCTTTTGTTAAGTTAGAGTAACTAAGTTTACATTCTGTCAGGTTAGCACCACTCAAATTTGCTCCGCTCAGATTTACCCCGCTAAGATCAAGTCCACAAAGGCTAACATTACTAAGATTAGCATTGCTCAAAACTGCGTTAGTTAAAATAGCTGTGCTTTTATTAATATCTTGAATATCTTCGTAAGTTAGAGATTCTACGAAATCATCTGAAAATTCACTGTAGAGAAAATCAAATTCACTAAAGGTAATTCCTCGCAAATCCGTATTGCTTAAGTCTGATTCTGCGAGATTAGACTGAACAAGGTTTGCATTGATTAGACTGGCCTGCTGAAGGTTGGCAAAAGAAAGGTCTGCTTCACTTAAATCAGCTTCATCTAAATTAGCAAAAGAAAGGTCTGCCTCACTTAAATCAGCTTCGCTTAAGTCTGCTTCTCTCAAATTAGCTCTAGTAAGATTAGCTCTGGCAAGATTAGCTTGAGAAAGATTAGATTTAATAAAAATAGTACCACTTAGGTTAACCCCACTAAAATCAATTTCACCAAGGTCAACTTCGCTCAAATCAGCATTACAAAGGTTTTGGGTTGCTATATTCCCATGAATAAGATTGCAGACCATACGCCATTTTTCAGCAATAATTGTTTCCTCGCTGAGAATAACTCCCTTTAATTTTGTGTTATTTAATATAACTCCGCTTAAATCAGCCTTACTAAAATTAGCTTGACTAAGGTTAGCATTACTCAGATTAGTTAAACACAAATCAGCATTACTGAAATTAGCACTATCAAGATTAGTAGCACTAAGGTTCGCTCTACGAAGATCCGCCTTGCTGAAATTGGCTCCCATCAGTCCAGCCATACTAAGATTACTGTCTCTAAGATTAGCTTCACTCAGATCAGCGTCCCAAAGAGTAACACCATGAAGATTAGCCTGTTTTAAATTTGTTCCTTTAAAATTAAATTTGCGAAGGTCTTTCTTTTGAAGATTAGCCATGCTAAGGTCTACTGTGATATATCTATTCTTATCTCTCCATTCATTCCAAACCTCTACCCCTTGCCGCAGTATTGCCAGATGCTCCTCATTCGCCATCTTGGGCTAACCCCTCTGCTCACCTGTCAGTAATAAACTACTCCGCATCCTGCCATCCGTCGATTGATGCCAGCAGTATATTAATCAAAGGATTATCGATTAGTTCCTTTAATGCTTCCGTTCCCCCAGCCTTCAATGCACCAATCACCCGTGCTTTCAATGTTGGGTTACTCTCAATTTCATCCACAGCCTTAGCCACAACATTCATTTTCTCCGATGTTGTATTCGTGGGGTATGTCTGGCTCAGTTGGTTGAGAAGCTGCTGAATGTCGGCTGCGGCTTGAGCGAGGTTCTGCTTTTGCTCTGGGTTGTAGTTGGTTATGTTGCCGCCGATTTGCCCTGCTGTTACTGTGTCGGCATTGACTAGACTGCCTGCGAATTGAGCGCCCTGTAAGTTGTTGTTGAATACTTGTTTTGAGCTATCTGGCATTATGGTATCTCCTTGATTTTGATAAGTCTGGGCGTAGAAGCTGGGGCGTTGTAGTGCTGTCACTACCATAGTTTGTAAATCAACAATTCTATTATCCTTTTCGGCAATTAATTGTTGAACTTCTTGTTCTACTAGAGCTTTTAGCTGATTATATGTAGCGAAATATTCCACACTCAGTTGGGATTTATCTGCGGCGATTGCTGTTTTAGCACGGAGTAAAAACTTGTCCTCACCACGTACTTCCATACCAACAATCCGCAAATCTGCCTCTGGGTGATTTTCAGCTAACTGCTTAAACGAGATGGCGATCGCTCTGGGGTCAACTCCTTGGCTATGGTAGAGGTCAAGGGTATCGAAGATGGGCTTGATGAAATCTCCAAACTCACCATCAGCAAACACTTCCTGCCTGTTGTCTGGTTTACGGTGGGGGTCGGGGTTGTCTTTTGTGGGCAGGCGCATATAAACGTATTCACAGCGCACTCCGTCAAACTTGGTGTTGGTGGTAATGTTCCAGTCTTCGATGTATGCTCCTGTGAGAGTTGCACCTGTGAAGTTAGTGCCGTCTAGTTGGGTTTGCACTAGCTTGGCTCTTGATAAGTCTGCGTCTTGTAAGTTAGCCCCGCTCAAGTCTGCACTGATAAAGCTGGAATCTGTTAGATTGGCTCCTTGTAAGTTGACTCCACGTAGATTTTGATGGTCAAAGCTTTTATTTTGTCCTTGCCCTGTCGTAACTAATTTTCGTACTGGTGGCTGTTCCAGATAAGTATTTTCAAAACGAGCAATGTCAAGCTTTTTTACATTCAACCAGCAAGTGCGAGTCACATTGGCATCTAGCAAATTTATACTTTGGAGTGTTGCACCAGCAAAATTTGCATCTGTTAAGTCACTCTTTTGAAAATGAGTTCCATCACCGATTCCGAATATGATTGCAAAAGTCCGAACAAGGGAATATTTTTGCTTTCCTGCTAGAGCTTGTCGGCTAATATAATCTGATAATGCAACCTGTGCTATGGTCATCATCATAACTAAAGTTAATAATTCTGGTTGCGTCTTCCTAGATACTACAGTTATATATAGAGTTGTATATAAAGCTGCAATTGCTGATGTTGCCAATGTTATGTTCACAGCTTTTTTACCCACAGCCGCAGCTATAGTTACTGCTAAAGTTAAAACTAAAACAGATACCATGCTAGTTGCCAAAGACGTTACACCACTAAAAGTTGCTGACAAAGCTATAACAGATGAGGCAATCAATAAGCCTTGACGCATAAACAAGTAACTAAAGGAAAATCCTAATATTACCAATACCAACACTTTAATTAGGTCAATTAGGTCTCTTTTCGTAGTAAGTAAAGATATAGTATCGAAAGCGAAATAAGGTAAAAATAAACCAGCTAATATTGCGAAAAACAATGCAGTAGTTAATAAAATAATTAATTCACTCCACATCAGTCCATCTGTAGCATGACTGAAGTTTGCCCCAGTTAGATTAGCCCCTGTAAAATCTGTTCCTCGAATATCTGCATAACTAAAGTTTGCCCCAGCCAAATTTTGTCCCTTGAATGAACGACCTCGGAGATTCTGATAAGAGAAATCTTGCGGCATAACAGGGCTAGTCAAAACGGGGGTTTACGCTAGATACAACTTAAGTATGCGGTTTTACGGACTTTTGCACAACATCTCTGAGCTATTGTGATCGCAGTTTTGAGCGTACATTCAGACGGTTCTGGGACAAAGTTTGGCAAAAACAATGAGTCTTTAAAATTCCTTTAAGGTTTCCTGTGAGGTTTTTTTAACCTATTGACGGTAATGTAAAATTTCTGACATTTCCACATACTTTGTCAAGTAATAGCTTAGTATGTGAGTAATTTTCCTAGTTTTCGCCAGAAATTCTGTCAACTCTGCTCTTAACAAAGATATTAAACCCTCAAATAAAATCTAAAGTTACCATGAACAAACAATCATTTAGCTACAAATACTCAATCATTCCTCTATTAGGCGCAATTATACTTAGCAACGGATTTTTCGCCAAAGTATCTGCTCAAGACATTTCTGCTCCAGACACCACTGATTCTGCACTAGCCACTGTCAAAAACCAAGAGTTTCCACAGTGGGGATATTACACGATACGAAGAGATTTTCGCAAATGTGTTTCTCCTATATGTGGGGGATATTTCATCAAACAAGTCAACTTGAAAGCTACTCCTTGCGTAGATGGCGTTTTTCGCTCCGAATGCTATGTGTCTGCAATTGATTGGAGTTCTCTGAAAGTCTCACCTTACCAACTGGTAAAAATTCAAAATGATGATGGTAGCCGTTTGCTCCTGAGAGGTAACATCGTTCCAGTGACATTTCTCGGATTCGGTGAGTTTGGGAATTTGAGAGTAAAAGAAGCCTTCATAGCCGCTACAAATACCCCCGAAAAAGGTACTTTTGTGGGACTAAAAGACAATGGCATTCGTTGCATTACCACTCCTTGCTTCTCCACAGATCAACTGGTTTTGAATAAGCCGAAGATTTCTCAAGTTTCGTCAATTGATTTGGGTCAAACGGGTGCAACACAAAAACAACTTGACGCAGCAACAAGCGAAATTTTTGGTAAAGGTTTGATTGCTGTAGGTAGAACTGAGGTAGTAGAAAACGTAGACCCAACCAAGAGAGATACTAAGTTTGTCACTACACAATTTTATCTAAGAGTAGAGTCGAACTAAAGGAATTTTGATAAGTAAGAGAAAAGATCACCCCAACAATCTTTGAGCCGCTATCCCTGTTCCGTCAGAAAGATTGCATTGGTCATGGTTTCAAGGCTCATCCCCATGCCCTCCCTATACCCAACACCCTGTTTATGACTCAAAAGACAGAGCAGATACTCATGTTCGCGTAGCATCCCGCAGGGAGAACAACTCTTCCATCGCCTCTGCTGTGCCAAATTCAAAAAATGGTCAATTTCAGCAATAATTCAAAAGGTACGTTAGCCGACAAGACGAGGCAATCGCATTTTCCCAGAATCTGTTATTTCCCTAATTACCGTATATTTCCTAACTCCTATGTGCTTCAACTAGCAGCAAACTCAGTAAATTTTCGTTTGTATGGGGCTTTAAAAGCCAAAACTATATCTTGTTTAGGAACTCCAGCTTCTACTAATTCATTAGCCACTCCGATTTCCGTTCCATCGCGTTCGATCCAAATTTTGCCATTTTTAATTTCTACGTAAATAATACAACCAAATATTCGAGTTAGGTCTTGCCAACCAATATTCATAACTTGATAGCGATCGCGCTCAGTATCAAATAACAATTTGACTTCTGTCTGGCTATTTGAGCGATTTTTGGCGTGACTTTCCAGAATTTTTTGGACTATTTCTTGATAATTTAGTCTCTCCATATAACAATCTCCTCTTGCTCTGGATTAAAAATTAGTAATTTTAGCTGATATTCGTCTATTATTCTTTGAATAAACTTCCGACGAAAAAACTCATGATAAACATCTACTGGAACGGCTAAATACAAAATCCGACCGGGTTCGGTCAACCTCAATGCTGAACGGTAGTTGAGACATTGACCAAGAGCTAGATGAAATTCAGTTACGTCCGATGCTCCTAAAAAAGATTTTATCTCTACTGCTATTTTTTTACCAGTTTTTTCAGCAGCTAAAATTCTCTCTGCTGTTAGGTCTATGTAAAAATCAATATCCTCAACTTGAATAAATAGATGCTCGTCAGTAATTGTCCATTTATCTTTTTCGAGGGCTATTTTAACTGTGTTATGAAATATATCTTTAGCTGGCATACATATATTAAATTTATATTACCACTACTCATACCATGAAGCGATCGCCTTCCGAAAATCCAGCAATTCTCATTATGAGAATGACCAATTCGGGCCAGCAATGATAGTTGGGGTAGGTATTGGTTGCGTCATCGACTCTTAACTTCACGGATGATTTCTCGTGTTCCGTTTTTTCGTAGATGATATTCAAAGCAACGACCATCTGATAACTCTATAATGGCTACACCCTTTAAAGAATAAAAAATTGGACAACCAGCAACTTTATGTTTGCTAATTTCTTTCTTCACGCCTTCTTGAGCTAGCGGCTCAAGCTCTTTCCCCCAGATAGAGAATTTACTCTGTTTGCTGTTATTAGATTCAGTATTTTCCTGTATCATCTAAAATCTCCCTAGTTTTAGCCCAAATAGAAGTCACTGTTTCAGTTTATATGCACACCAGAATTTCAGAAAAACAAAGCGATGGGTAAAACCACATCGCTTTGCTCTCATTACCCAAGAATCCCAATCACCGCCGCTAGAACAGCCGCAGATCGATCTCCAGTTGGCACAAACAACCGCTTACGCCATTGAATAATTTCCGTGAAGCAACCCACAGCAACAAGTCTCTCTTCCAGGGAAAGAGCCTCAACCAATTCCAAGCGTGGTTCGCTAGCAATGTAAGAACGACGCAAGGTTACGCCACCCGGCAATTGCTGAGAATAGCCTTCGTTAAGAACCAGTGATACAAGTTCTGCTGGAGAAAGCAGTTTGTTCTTCATCCCCAATTGTTCAGCCACAGACTGAATATCTTGTGCATTGACCACCCGTCCCAGAATCTTCTGACCATCACTAGTTTGCAGGCGAAATACCCGGCTGTTCTTCTGCGGCAGAATTTTCCAAATTGGTAGTAATATTCCTGTCATCAAGTGCAGGTAATCGGTGGTAAAAGAGGGTAATTCGTCTACCTCCTTCGACCAAGCTGCAACAAACTCATCGACTGAAACCGTTTTCCAAGTAGAAGATTCCAGCTTATCAACGGGGACACGGGTTTCCTTTTGGGGACGAATGAGAAGAACTCGTGGTACAACACCACCCTCAGTGTCAAATAAGCTATGAGTAGGAATTGACACAGCAGCATTACCTGAAGTTGCATTTACTATGAGTCGCCCCTGGTGTTGGGAGGCAAACTCCAGCATTTCGACAGCCGTTTTAATGTTGGTTTTCTGAACTTGCTCAACCTTCAAGTAGTTAGTTACACTCCCGGTATCTGGGTGAGTATATACTGTTTGACTACTTTCAATCGTAAACTGTTCAGCCCGGAGAGTTTCGACACCAACCTCAAAGACACCATTAGCGATCGCTGTCTCGATTTGCTGACTCAGCAAAAGTTCAAAGCGCTCGAAAATCGTATTTTGCATCCCAATTGTTAAAGCCAGCAAGCGATTGAGGAACTGTCGCAGAGGTGGCAGGTCTATTTTCATACCTCCTTCGTGAGAAGTTAGTGATAAACCTGTCATCTGCTCGAATGTACCCAGAGGCACTTGGGCAAATCGACCTTGGAATATCTGCTTGAATAATTCGTACAAGGCGTATTCGGCGTATTGAGATTCTAGGTTATCCTTAGTGTCAAATATTCCGTTGCCACCCGTTTGTCGTTGCCCACGAGTAAGTGCGCCGAGACTGTCCAATCGTCTAGCAATGGTCGAAATGAACCTGCGCTCACCTCTAACGTTGGTTGTTACAGGACGGAAAACTGGTGCAGATGCTTGGTTAGTCCGGTGAGAGCGCCCAAGCCCTTGAATGGCATTATCGGCTCTCCAGCCAGCTTCCAGCAAATAATGAGATCGCCGCCGACGATTGAGTGCATTCAAGTCAGCATGGTAACTGCGACCAGTACCACCAGCATCAGAGAAGATGAGAATTTGCTTATCTCCCGCCATGAATGCGTTAGTTTCCGCAATGTTAGCGCCAGCGCCCCGTGAATCAACAAACAAGCGTCCAGAATCATCCTTGAGAACGCGCTTACTCCGTCCTGTAACTTCAGCAATTTGCTTGTGACCGAAGTGCCAAAGCAGTTGCTCTAATGCACCGGGAATTGGGTCAAGGCTTGCCAATCTGTCAACCAGGGCATCTCTCAAGGACACAGCTTCAGCCGATACAATCGGAGAACCATCGGCATCAAAGGCTGGTTCAGAGCGTTCATCTCCATCTTCAAGAGAATGAATTTCGTGTAAGTGGACAGGAAACGCACTTAACAGGTAGTCCATGACATACTCACGAGGAGTTAGATCAAGGTTTAAGTCCTTCCATTCCTCTGGTAAAACCTCATTTAGCCGACGTTTCAATAATTCCTCGTTGGTAGAAACTATTTGTACAATCACAGCATGACCCTGGGCGATATCCTGCTCAATTGCTTTGATCAGCACGGGACATTTCATCCCCGTGAGCAAATGGTTAAAGAACCTTTGCTTGTGGGATTCAAACTGAGACAATGCAGACATTTTAGCCATGCGATTGTATGTTTTCGCACCCGTGATGTTACAAACTTCTAGCGCTTTCTCTAAATTATTATGAATAACCTGAAAAGCGTCCGCGTAACTATCATAAATCCTTTCTTGAGTAGGAGTGAGTTCGATTTCTAACATCTCATACTCAACGCCATCGAATGAAAGCGATCGTGCCAGATACAGACCCAAAGCCTTCAAATCCCTGGCAACAACTTCCATCGCCGCAATGCCACCGACTTCGATAGACTCTACAAAATCCTCACGGTTCGTAAACGGGAAATCACCAGTCTGCCAAAGTCCCAAGCGATTGGCATAAGACAAGTTTGAGACAATGGTTGCTCCGGTGGCAGAGACGTAGATAACCCGTGCAAGAGGAAGTGCGTTTTGTAGCCGAAGCCCGACAATGCCCTGCTGGGAAGCTGCGATCATACCAAGTTTACCTTCCTGCGCCATAGCGTTACCCATCGCGTGGCACTCGTCAAATGCGATCGCACCCTCATACTCCTTGCCAGCCCATTCAACAATCTGCTTGAGCCGGCTTTTACCGTTCTTTTGTGAACGCAGCGTGGAATAAGTGCAGAACAAGATGCCTTGGGTAAAAGGGATGGTATCAGCAAGTTTGATATTGCTTAGGTCGATGATGTCCTTTTCATTACCGCCTAAAGCACACCAATCTCGTCGGGCATCCTCAATTAAAGCAGAACTTTTAGATACCCAGATGGCTTTTGTCCGCCCTTGACACCAATTGTCCAATATAATGCCAGCACATTGTCTACCCTTACCTGCACCTGTCCCATCACCCAGAAACCATCCACGGCGAAATCTAACGGCATTTTCTTCGCTATTTGCTGCTACTGTAATATTGTCCCAAGAATCATCCACCAAGTAAGAACCTGACAGAAACTCAGAGTGCGCTTGACCTGCGTAGATCACGCTTTCTAATTGTGCTTCAGATAGCAATCCTTGCGTGACGATGTGCTGAGGGAGATAGGATTTGTAGGTGGGTGCAGGGGGCGAGACGAGAGCCAGGGCTGCGCTTTCACAAAGCAGCGATGGATGAGGTTTGGCATCCTTGACTCTCAGCCTTTGTGGGCGATAGATTTCATACAGCGTATCTTTGAGTCCTTCGTTGGCAGACCACTCGATCACCTCATATTCCAGAACAACTACATCTGGAATTTCTTCGGATGATTTTGGTTGTGAGAGTGCAATACGTTGTGGCAAGTTAACTACCTTCGCCACCGCCGCCACAGCTTTGATAGTTGAACGCTGCCATTGCGAACGCTGCGGCAATTGCTCAATCAGTGCCAGTATTTCAGTCAAATCTAGGGTTTCAGGGATACAAGGGATGTCAGCTCTTTCAGCAGCCGGGATTTTATCAATTACCGTAATACGGGTTTCCATCGTTGTCCCGTGCTTTGAGTAAACCTTACCACTGACTCCAACCGAAAGCACCACCCTTGCTTTCTCTTGCCACTTAACAAAAATCTCTCGCCAAGTAGGGTTAGCTGGTGAGAACCAATTAGCAGAAATTGCCACCAGCCTGCCGCGCTCACACAACCTTTGCAATGCCGAGTTGATATGCCGTGGTGTAGCATCTGGATTGCGACTGTTAACTTTGGGTGATGCCGAGAAAGGTGGATTCATCAGCACAACAGATGGCTGAGTTTTACCAACGAGATAGTCATTTATTTGCTCGGCGTTGACAGAGAACAACGGAACACCACCGAAGAGTCGCCGCAGGATTTTGGTTCTGTCGCTTGAGATTTCGTTGAGCATGAGACTCGCGCCGTGGAGTTTAGCAAATTGAGCCAGAATGCCAGTCCCAGCTGATGGTTCTAGTACCAAATCATCAGGTGTGATTTGTCCGGCAACAGAAACTAAATACGCCAAAGCCAGAGGTGTAGAGAACTGCTGAAGCTGCAACTGTTCTTCGCTGCGGCGTGTGTGCGTGGGGCAGAGGCTTTCAATCAGTTGCAGTTCTTCCAGGGGATGAGAAGATAGCCCCTTTTGCCGCAGATATAGAATTGACGCAATCTCAACAGCTTCGTATGCGTCCTTCCACTGCCAAGCGCCCTCTGCTGCTGTGCCGTGGAAGTGGCGATTCATCTGGGATTGAATCGTTTTTGTGGTCAGTGGTCGTTGCTCAATTAAGAATTTGGCGAGTTCTTGAGCAACGTTGACTACCGATTGCCCGTAATCTAAAACAGTTTGCACGTCAAAAAGAGAACCTTGTGTAGCGATGAGGCTCACCATATGTCTAATGTATAAATTTTCTCTAAAACTTGGCGTAGCCAGAACTGCTCCAGATGTTGTCCAGAGCAGTTTTGAATTTGAGCGATGGGCTACGCCCCACCGTTCAACTAAATTAAATGGGTATTAGTTTTTGATTTTAAGCAGCATTCTTGCGTGGTCTGCCGAGTTTGCGAAGCGATTCACCCTCGGTAGATTTCGTTGTTTTAGTGGAAGTAGTCTTTTTGGTAGTTCTGGTACGTTTTGGTTGTACTTTTTGAACTGGTGGTAACAGTCTTAATGTAGAGAAGGGTACAACTGATTGAGTTTCGACGGTACTATTTTGGAATGCTAATTCTAACTCCCAAGGGTCAGGCAGTTGTTCAAATTGTGGGGCAATTTGCTGAGGTTCTGGTTCTAATTGTTCAGAGTTTGAAATTGGTTTAAACTGAGGTGTTACTGCTGATATTGTGGATTTGGAAATTACCTTTGGCTGTGCAAATGTAACGGTTGGTAATGGCACTGCGTAAAGCCCATCTACAAAGTCGAAAATCATCAGGGTAACAAAGCTCATAACAATAACTTCAATAACCAATGTAAGTGTAGATTGAATGTCCATCGTTTTTCTCCAGTATTTGTAGTTTTCATAAAAGTCACGCAAAGCGTTAGAAGTCTCATACTAAACTATGAGACTTCTAAAATAAGTGTTAAAAAGGAATAGAAATCTCCTCATCTTTAAACAAATTGTTGGGAAGATTTGAGGTTGGAGATTTAGTTAACGCTCGAATCATCTTGTAGTTTTCAGAATGCCAACAGGTATCGCTAAGGGAATTATTCAACCATTTTTCAAGTTGATTTTGTAATTGAGGAGAATTCAGAATTACCTCTTTTTCTTCAACAGTCCATTGTCTTTGACTGCCATCAGAGACAGCCTCAAAAATATACTCGACTTCAGGTGATAGTAAGTTCATGTTTCTTAATGCTATAACTCACCTAAATTTTATCTAGGATTCGCAAACATATTATATAATTAGCTTTTATCAATTATTGACAATCAAAGACTTTTCGTATGAGCCAGGGTGTGTATCCAAACAATTGGAAAGAAATAGCTACAGCTGTGAAAAATACTTCAGAGTGGCGTTGTACTAAATGCGCTCGTGTGTGTTTGCGACCTGGAGAGAAACCTTCTGACTGGACGAAATCTCAACGCAAAGCTTACACACTTCAGGTACATCACTGGAACTGCGATCCGTCTGACAACAGATTAGAAAATCTTGCTTGTTTGTGTAGTGCCTTATGTAGAATCCACGTCGTAGAAGCCTTGCTGTGACTGACTTTTGTAAAATTATTCTACAACGTAACCTCTGATAACTCCCTTTTTACAAAGCAGAAAAATTTACAAAATGTAACTAGTTTTTTTGATTCAGTACCGCACTTTTCAGTGCCTAATTATTAAAATCATTGTGTTGATACATTCTTGCTCCCGGCGAAGCAAAAACGTGGTTGAGATGACTGTAAAAATTGCCTACCAACTTGACAAATGGCTTCAATCAAAGTGGCAAAGAGATACGCGATTCTACACCTTAACCCTTTGCCAAAACTTATTTGGAGAGTGGACGATCACCAAAACTTGGGGCAGTGCCATCTATCGGGGGTTTGGCAAGTCAAAAGATTTAGATTGCCCTGATTACCAAGCCGCGTTAATAACTTACTACAAACTGCAAGAGCGAAGGGAAAAGCGAGGGTATAAAAGAGTTGACCCGGAGTCAAGATATTGATGAATCTTTATCTAATTCCATTTTCGCTTTAGCTATTTGCCAAGATAGTAGTTCATAACCTGATGAAAATTTATCATTGTTTACTCTAACCTGAATTTCTCCTTGCTGTATGGGTAAATATTTTTTTGGAACATCCTGACAGAAACCACTTTCAATAGCCTGACAATACCAACGTTCAAACTCATCCTCAAGAGGAGTCATCGCTTTGAGAGGAATATTAGGTTCAGCTTCATCACGAATCATTGCCAGCAAGCAAGCACCAGGATTCTCAATGCTATTATGGCTTCGGTATTGCTCAAAGGCGGATATTGCCAACTTCACCCTAGTGACATCGTGTTTGGCTATTTCCTGTTTTAATCTAACACCGATTTTGATGCCCATTTCGGTAATTAAATGAGTAATTTCTTGAGATATATTCTTGAGTTCGCCATTATCAGACTTCTTAGGAACCGAGTTCAAAGAAACAACTTTTGGAGATGACTCAGGTGTGGTCAACTGCTTAATTTGTGTTCGCAGACGTTCACATTCGGACTTCAACTCGAAGATTTCTGCAACATGACCTCTCAAGTTCTGATTCTGTCGCTTTAATTCTCTATTTTCAGCTGACAGTTCTCGAATCCGTTGCTTGAATACTTCGCTTAAGTAGGTGGGTGGGAAAATTCCCAAGTATGTAACGAAACATTAAGCAGTGGAATTAGAGTTAAATTTAACACGTTGCGTACTGTAATTTCCTTTTTTACCCCTAGCTTCAACACCATGAATTACGGCATAAGCAAGGTCTAATTCATCATCAAATGTTTGCCCTCTTAGTTCATCTTTTTTAAGATGGTGCCATTCCAATTCAATGGGATACCCTTCGGGAAGCAAGCTACATTTCGGAGCAATATTTGGGTAAAAAGAAGATGTACAAACCCATACTCTCCCATTTAGGCCAGAGTTCTTGTACCTCATGACATCGGTGTATTGGCCCGTTATCTTGGACAATTACGCGAATACGTCCGGTTTTCTGAGCATCAGCTGCTTCAAGCTCCATCATCTGGATATAAGACTTCCGGTTAACGCCCCCAATGACTAAACCATAAACAAAACTGATCAAAGGTTGAAGAAATCCGATGATGCTGAGTCGGCGACCACGACGAAGAGTTTGTTCCAAACGTTTTTGTTCACCGCGAAAGTAATAGGTGTAGCCTGGTTCACTCCACAAGCAAAACCCTGATTCATCCAAATACTTGAGGTCTATTTCTCCCGTCGCCGCAAATAATTCGAGCATTTCTAGGTCAGCTTGTTTGTACTCTTGAACGGTGGGGTCTTGTTTTCTTTTATGGCTTTTTCTGGCTCGCTTCCAATCGATCCCCTTTTTTTGAGTACCCGTCTAATTCTGTCGGGACTCAGTTTAATCGCGCGTTCAGTTTCTAATTTTTGTGCCAACTGATGACTGTTGTATGTTCGTGGTTCTTTTTTCAGGCATTCTTCCAAAAATACTATGTCCTCTTCCTGCCATGTTGCTTTCCCTCCTCTGCCTGGTTGTTCCCATAGCCCTTGTAGACCATGTTTTTCCCATTTATGCAAAACTTCTCTAACTGTCTGTGAAGTCCAATTTACATGAGCCGCTATTTTTTCCACATACCAACCGTGTGCATTTAACCTAATTACTTCTGCTCGGTCTTTGACTTTCTGTGGTACATCTGCTGTTCTCAGGTTGAACAAAGTTCTATCTTGCTCAAGACTCAGGAATACTCTTAAACGAGCGCCCATATATATTAGTTACCTCGGCAGATTTATTCTCCTTATTTACTTATCTTCACATAGTTCGGTTTTTTCGTGCCTACCTACTTAGAGTTTTGAGGCTATGAGGTCCTGGTTTTTTCGACTCTAATGAATTTAGTTGCTGTGTTTTTTGCGACTGTAAATCATGAATGTATTCAGTTAATTCCGTCCATTTGTAGAGGTAGGAAATGGAACAGCCAGCGACTTGAGCAATGTTAGGGAAGGTCAAGGGTTTACCGCTTTTTTTAATCTCTTCAATAGCGCGAAACACTTGTTCACGTTTCTGCTCTTTTCGCTTTTGTTGGGCTGACCGAAGGACAGCAGTCTGTTTTTCTCGATTAGGTTGCTTCGCCATTAGCAACTTTCCTCAAATCTGATAGCCATTTATCCATTGCTTCTAGGGTAGCCTTGGATTCTTCATAGGCCAGGGCTGCCCCAGCTTGTTTAGCTGACTCCATGCGTTTGTGTTCTCCAGCATATTGCCGTTCATAAAGGGATAATTTGCTCGTACTGGGGCGGAAACTACTACAGCCGTAACATTTGGGGTAGAGGTTGTAGATACAGTTTGTTTTGGGGTCAAGGGTGCAGTGGCCATAGACCACCAGACGAGGTGTAATTTCCAGGTCGAGTTCGTGAGATGAAGGGTTTTTGAGGAGGCTTTCAGGTAAGGTTTGCCAGGGGAGGAAGCGGTTTTGTGAATTCAGCAGTAGTTCCTGAAAAGGTAAATCTACTGCCGCTACTTGCTCCCTAGTGGGAGGTGCATAGTGCTGAAATGTAGTTTCATTACTGAGGTGGTCAGCATAGAGTTGAGCTGCTTCCATTCCATGTTTAGCCCTGACTTCTTGCAGGCGACTAGCGCGGGTAATCTTACCTGTAAAGTAGGGTTTAATACCATTGCTATCACGAATGTCTTCTTGCTCTATCAACAGACGAATAAGACGAACCATTGGATTTCCACTTGCTGTTACTTGAGGGGGATTGGGCAATGGTTTAAGACTAGAAAACGAGGGGTAAGAACTCTGTTTAATACTTCTAAAATGACAAAACAAATAGGGGTAATCTGAGCCAAAGGTTTTCCTAATCCATTGCTGTTGTTGTTCAATGACTTGTCTAATCTCACGAGGGGCAGGTAGTCTGTGCCATCGTTCTACCTTATGCTGATAAAACTTGATATACCATTGAGCATTTTCTTCAACTAAACAATCAAAAGCCATCTGACAGATATCTGCTGGACGAGCAGCCGTATATTCTTGCAGCAAGTAGTGACTAGCAACAGGAGCAGGGATTTTGTCAAGATGCTGTTTAATCCTTTGACGGGTAATTTCATCCAACCAATCCACATCCTGAATGGTCTGTTTAGGAATATCTCGATGACGAACTAAGCTTTGAGATTCTAATCCGAAAAAATCAAAAAAATCTTTGAGGTTATATAGCTTTTCTCGAATGGTTCGACTACAGTTACTTTGGTTGAGGTCGAGAAAGGCTAAGATTAGTTCCCGGCTAATCTCAGGGAGGTGGTGGATATTATTTGGCTTCAAAATTTGACTAAACTGACGCAAAGCCACCAGAGAATTCATCGGTTTTGCACTAGCAGAAAACCTACCTGATTTGAGTAAAGAATATAGATATTGCTTGACTAGGACGCGAAACCACTCAGGTTTAATTGATTTAAAGTTAAGGATTCTCACGGGTGAGTTTTTGATAAAATGGCGAAAATCCCAAACATCATCATCAAAACAGAAATTCAATAAAGTTTCTTCTTGTTGATACCCAGCCCAACTGCCATAACTTGTGGCGTTAGGGTGAAAATTTATGTGGCAGAAGTAACAGCGGCAATTACTCTGGCTGCTAGTTGTTTGAAAGGTCTCGTAAATCCACCCTTTCTGTCCATCAGGGCCAATTTGATGGCACAGGGGATTAGGGCAAACTAAATGCTGGCGATAACCGTGAAACTGAGGTGGAACTTGACAACAAAGCAGGGTTTTAAGGGAGCAAGAATTACATCCTAGTTTGAGTTGATGACTTTGCCCATCAGCATAATGAAATTTGCTGATTTGTCCCTGATTACACTGAGGGCAGATAAATTCTCCAGAATACTTTTCTGCCCAATTGACTGACAGAGTTTCTTGAAGAGTTTGATGAATGGAAATAGGTAAGTGTTGAAGTTGACCAGTTAAGTACGTTACTTGATGACAAAAATCACATCCCAATCTCAGTTTACAAACAGACCCTTTTGAGTAAGAAAATCTGTTTAATTGTCCCTGATTGCACTGAGGACAGATAAACTCACCAACATAATCTGTCTTCCAATTAACTTGTAAAGTACCGTCAAGAGTCTGGTGAATTGAAATCGGTTGATGCTTGCGTTTACCCATGATTTTTCTGCTCTTGAAGATTTTGCAATTCTGATAAGCCATCAAAACGATTTTTGATTAAAGCTAATAAGTTAGCAATCTCAGTCACTCGTCTTTCTTGTCCGTTTTTTTGAGCTTGAATTAGGTCTTGCTGTAAGCAGTTCACGTCAGCTTCTAACTGAGATTTATCTTCGGGCGTTATCCGATGATGAGGACAACTTAAACAGGCATAGCGATGTTGACAATCTCCTAACATGGTTGGACGATGACATTCTCCCAGAGGTGTACTAACTTTGAGGAGATTAGCTAATTTTTCATACCTAGTTTTTCTCGGTTTAAAAGAAGTAACTCGACCATACATATCCACATAACCTTTGAGATTAGCTTCTTTTTCTAACCTGATAAGCGAACGCTGACGATAATGAGGTAGCATATCTAAGGAACCGTGACCTAGTACGGCGGCGATATATTCATCCTCTACTTCACAATGAGCCATAATGCTGGCTTTGGTGCGGCGAAACATGTGGCTAGTTAGTTTAAATCTGTTGCCATGTTTGTCTTTTAAGTCTGCTACTTCTCGAAAATTAATTAGCCAGTTACTAATTCTCAATCTGGTAATTGATTGGGGTTTATAGAACAGTGTTGTGCCTAGTTCTCTATCAGCCCAAGGAATACTTTGATGATGAGTATAAACGGTACAAAATAGTTTATCGAATTCAGAATCTCTCCCAAATTGAGCATCGAGAAATCTCTGCTGTTCTTGAACTAATTCAGCTACTAGAGGATGAATCTGAACAAACCGCCAGTGTTTGCGTTTTTCAACCCAACGTAGTAAGAACCATTTGTCACCTTCCTGTTTCAGGCTATGGCGTGGCATAGTGAGAATTTCTCCAATGCGGCAGCCTAACACCAATTGCAAGCGAAAAAGTCTTTCAAGTGTCGGGGGGAATAAATCGAATTTCTCGTAGATTTGGTAAAGTACTTCCTCTGGAATTGTTTCAATTTTAGGAGATTTTTTTTTGAGTTTAATCGGGGTAAAGGCAATTGAGAGCCACTGTTCTTCTTTCCAAAGATTGAGGGCGTAAGCAATCGCATTCTGACGATTACCGCTATTAATTTCGCTAATAAATTGATGGAGGAGTGCTTCTGTCAAAGATTGGGGTTGTGTATATCCATAATTACACAAAAAACGATCTAAATGGTTTAAACAGCCAACTCGATGAATAATCCGACCGAGGGAATATCGCTCTCGAATGCTGGCTTTAATGGTTAGTTGGGTCAGCCGTTTTAACCAAGGCAGTGAAAACTTGTGAAAGTAAAGATGATAATGTCCATTAATTCGGCATTCTTCTTGGCTATAACCCAATTCTAACAGTGACCAAACATCTTGATTCATCAAAGGATCATTAATCCACTGTTTCCCTAACTCAGAGAGTGCGATTCGCTCCTGTAATGCTTGTGGTGCAAATGCTTCTGCCATTAATTTTCTTCTTCTCTTAAGTATTGGTCTAGGGTCATTTCATCGAGAACATGACTGTAAATGTCTTTCGTTGTGGCAATTGAACGATGTCCTAAAAGCTGTTGTACATATTGGTCAAGGTAATTATCTTGCAGCATTCTAGTAGCGAAGGTATGGCGAAATAAGTGGGGATGTGCTTTAATTCCTGTTCGTTTGTGGAGTTGGTCAAATAATTTATTTAGGCGAACTAAGGACATCGCTTGCCCTACCCATTTACTTGATAAATTGACGAATAACATCCCGCCTCCCAAAGTTTCGGCTTGAGGCGGATATTCTTCTAGTAAGTAGGCATGAAAGGTCTCTTGAATAGCTGAACGATGGTAAATAATGGGGATTTCTCGTTCTCTTCCTTTAGCCATTGCGCGATTAGGATTGTCTTCTCTGCGTACAATCCGAATGCGTCCGCTGAAATCTAAGTCCTTGACATCTTCCAAATGTAATCCTAACAGTTCTCCCCGCCGCACTCCTGTTGAGCGCAGCAGCATGATAATTAACCTGTCTCGATAAGTTGTACAGGCGTTGGCTAAGGTTGCGACTTCTTCATCTAGTAGACAACCACTGAAGAGTTTCGGTTCTTTTATTTTGATGCGTTTGCGTCTATCAGGATTGCTTTTAGCGATTCCTCTAAGAAAGCCGACTCGTTTTCCCCAACCATGCGCTAGTAGAGTGAAATGTTTTTCTTCAATCCTGCCTTCAATTGTGTGATAGGTATAAAATTCTTGGATGGCGGTGACTGCTTGATTGACAGTGCGAGGACTCCTTTTGGCAACAATTTCTCTAACATTTTCACCAGATTCTTCAACTTCACCACCTAGCAAGTACCAATTCACAAAGTCTGCTAATTCATTTAACCCAACGTCATACCAGTTGAGAGATTTGGATTCTAGCCAGCGCCAAAAGTCTACCAGTCGATAAGTGTATGTACTTACTGTATTCGGTGCTAATTGTCGCTTTCTACAGTAGTTCAAAAATCTTTGGATTGGCTCTATGGGTAAGCAGGTTTTAGGGTCGAAGACACAGCTAAATCGTAACTCTGTGTGAGGGGATATCGCCCATTCTACCTTGGTCATTTTCTACGTTGTGGAAATTAATTTGTTTCTACCCTAACGTAAAAATTAGGGCTGTTGTTGTTGTTCTTTCCACGTTGTAGAATTGGTTGTTGTTGTCTATATAAAGTGCTTGTCATCTTTATTATCATCGTTTCAGGCGAGGCAATGTTTCTCCAGGTCAATTGTCATTGTTTTGAAAAAATGTTTATAAATTGATGAGAGGAAAATATATTTTTGAGGCTTAAGCTAAACAATGGCAAGCAAGGAAATTCAAGTTAAATTACAGGCTCCCGTCATGAAGTTACCAAACCTTGATCTCCAAACTATTGATCGCATCATTGAAATGGCATGGGAAGATAGAACACCTTTTGATGTTATTGAAACTCAGTTTGGGCTACAAGAGAAACAGGTAATTCTCTTAATGCGGCAGCAAATGAAAGAATCCAGTTTTCGTATGTGGCGAGAGCGAGTTACCAAACGCAAGACAAAACATTTATTTAAGCGAGAGTTTATTGCAGGTAGGTTTAAGTCACAAAATCAAAAATCATGAACATGAATCTTTGACAAGTGCAATGGTCGCTTTGCGAACAGACATTGCCATCGCATCTGGTAAACATAGCCAATAAAATAAAAATTACTGTCAGCATAAAACAAGTGGCTATTGTATTTGTTTCTGTAAATATTCCACCAGAAAGAGTCAAAACTTTTAGGCATATTAATGATAAAGACGCTATAGCTTTGCAGGAAATTGAGATATCAAGAGTTCCTTGCGTGGGAGAATTTATTAGGTATAAAGGACATGATTGCAAATTAACGAAGGTAGTTCATAACATAGACATTAATAGCCGTAACTCTTTCAATATAATCAACCCAGAAGCTTTTATTGATGTGCTGTTATGCGATTCATGATTTAATTATTGTTAATTAATTACCTATATATATCATGATAAAATCTTAATTATGAGGATAAATAAAAAAACTAAATCTTCATCAGGAGGTGAAATAATGACTCAATCTAAAGATGGCAACGGACAAGGAGAATATAATCCTGAAGTCGAGTTTGAATACTTGGCAGCAGATGTCTGGATTAAATCAGACTCTGAAGGAAACAGAGACGTTGCCTATACTGAAGATGTCTTAGAAGCATTGGAAGAGAATGATGAAGAGTCAGACTCTGAAGATGAAGAATAGCATCTAATTAACTTATGCCCCTAGCTTACACCTGGGGGCTTTCCTCACCATCTCTTCTGATTGGAGTATAGCTTATGTTAACCACAAGCATTATTCATCCTCTGCATTTCCAAATTATTCGTAGAGAAGGTACGACTTGGTATTTTAAAAATGGAGGTGTTTTTTATAACCGCACTGGTGAACCCATTCCTGAAAGTGACAGAGAAAGGTTGTTTGGCATAACTAAAAATAAAATAGTAATTGAATTGTTCCGCATCAATGGCGGTAACGCTGGTTATTACCTTGTCAATCTTCGAGATAAAAAATATTACTACTGTGGTGATAACTGGGAAGATGTCAAAACTAAATTACAGGAATTAGGGATTGGCAAAGATGAGCCAAATTATCAGTCTTAAGTACAAAATGACGATGAATGCAAACCGTTGAATCATGGGCGATCGCTCTTAGGCTTTTATCGCTGCTCCCAAAAATTGGTAGAGTTAGTAAATCCCCCAACAGCTTTGTTTGCATTGTAGACAATGCCTATCTACAGAAAACGCTACGCGGACAATTGGGACGAAATATCGCTGGCTATCAAAGAAGCATCTCAGTGGCAATGTCGGCACTGTGGGCAAAAATGTTTACGTCTTGGCCAGAAACCAAAGGAACTGTCTCGTTCTGAATGGACAGTATTGACGCTCTCAGTACACCATGCTAATTCTACACCTGAAGACAACCGAATTGAGAACCTAATCCCGCTTTGCACTCCCTGCCACATTGCAGTTCACGGTAGAGCTAGGGGACGCTCAAATACATCACCTGGCCAGCTAGAATTGCCACTTTATTATGGATAACGACGTTGTAATTTTTATTATCAGTACTGGTCTGCTTATTATGTATCTAGTGTTCTCGGCTTTAACCGAAATGGGTACAAAGTTACCTTGGAAGAAGTAGGGGGTGGAGCGTTAGGAGTGCGATCGCAACTTGAGCCAGAATGCACAAACACTATCAAAATGAAGAGTTTATTTAATTTATTTTTTAAACAAACGCTGGTGGACGCTCAAGAGCTTTGCAGTGGTAAGCCTGAGCAAGTTGCCCAAGCTGGGCAATATGACTTGGTTGGAGCAAGTAAACAGAAGAATCTTGAAGAATCTGCTTTAATTCTGCCGCCCACTGACCATAATGAGAACGGCCAATAGTACCTCCAGATGACTGTATGTAGTTGACTAAAACTTGGGGGTGAAGCTTAAATGTACTATTTCCATATTCCTTGGTGCATTGAAGAAGAAATTCATAGTCAGCAAATATTTGGTACTTAGGATTCCATTTAGGAGTAGAGTTATGAACATGAGTGAATCCATTGCTATCAAAAATTTCTTGCTGAGAAATAAGATTATCAAGTGTACAGAAGGAGTTGCTAGGAGAAGTAAAAATTTTACTGGAACGTATAGTTTTATGTTGAAGAACAACATCACGACGACGCTTTTGTATAGCCATACTGTATTTAACAAAACCATGTTGTTGAAAAAAATGCTTAGTAGCACAAATAAATTCTCTCTCAAAGCTATTGTCATCATCTAAATAAGTAATCAAACTACCAGTGGCTAGATTTAATCCAGCATTCCGGGCATAGCATAAGCCAAAACCAGTAGATGAATGCTCTATTTCTACATAAGCTATGGGAAATGGAGCTTGAAGCGTAGCAATCATCTCTCTGGTTTGTTGGTTGCACCCATCGTTAATGACTACCCACTCAAAATTATGGTCGGTTTGGTTGAGTAAGCTATTAAATGCAACTGTGTAAAGTTGTTGAGGTCTATTATATGTAGCGGTAATAACTGAGATTGTCATATTTCAGGTTCTATAATTATTTGTTGTTCTCTTTGTGCAAGAAAATTCCCAATTTTCAACCAATTGGCCTTATCTTGCTGGGTTAAGCCCCTAGCTAGATATATCTGAGTATCACCGTAACCTAATTTTATCAGAGGCAAAGTATCCTGATTTCTTGTCAATGTCAATAATGAATCTGCCAAATTTAAAATAAGTTTATACTCGCCTACTTCTACTCCTAGTCTATCTTTGTCAATCCGTTGTAAATTCTGAGTATTAGTATCTCTATCACTAATAACTAAGCGGTCAAATAAATTTTTAATAACAGGTGCAATAACTCTGGCTATTTGTGTTTGTTGTTCTAATAACTCCTGGTAATTCCATTTGGGTAGCTCGATATTTAATTCCATTTTAATAAATCTTTCGGCAAGAATAGCCATTTCTATTGGGCCAACTCCACCAGGAACAGGAGTAATATTTTGAGGAATAGAATAAGCACTCTTATCTATATCACCTAAAGGAGCATTTACAGTAGGAGTAAACCCAGCATCAACAACTAGTCTGTGCTGAGGCAATATGTATTGTGTCATTGCCCCAGGTTCACCCGTTACAGTTACTACAATATCTGCTTGAGCAGTTAAGGATTTATCGTCATTAATTTCTAAAATAAAAGATTCTATCCCTCGTTGTGCGAGATATTGAATAACTCCATTACCGACGAAACCACCTCCTCCTATGACTGCTACTTTTGATTGAGAATCAGCATAAGACTCTACTAATCTAGCAATTCCTTCAGATGTAGCTGCTGCTAGAAACAGCATATTTGGTTGTTGCCTTACACAATCAATATCTTTAATAGGAGAGAGTAGTCTAATGGATTCTTGAAATTGGAAGGGGATTGGATATTGAACAATAGCTGTAGTTATTTTATCGTTGTCATTGATTGAGTAAATTATATTTTTAAAATCTTCAACAGGACTATTTTCAGGCAATATTATATAATTAGAGCTAACGCCAATAGCGTTAAATATCTTTACTTTTTGTTCAGCAGAAACTCTGGCTGCTTCATAACGAGCTTTTCTAGCTAGAGGAAGATTTTCTGAAGCTTCAAATCGGATGATTGTTATCTCTTTGCCTTGCAGTTGAGATTTATACTGCTGACATTCATTTTTGATATGTTCTTTAATTAAGTTCCCGTCTATTAATCCCATTATTAAAGAAATTAATTTATTTTCATACTAAAAAATATTTCAAAAAGAATATTTATTAATATATCCAAGTTCAATATCATTATTATATACATAGTTTTTCAAGTAATTACCATCAAATTCATAACCAGAAAAAACTAGATTTTTATCTGGATACTGGTGTTGAAACCACAAAATTGCTTCTTCTTCTGTGTGAAATGTTTGTAGTGCTACATCTTGTGAAGAAATACTCCAAGCATTACTATCTTTTGAACTACACACATATTTAAGCATTTACTTACCTCATGAAATATGAAAGGAAACTTGTTTACCATTTTATTATCTTTGTATTTAGCCCCTCCAAATAGTTCACCGTCAGCCTGACACAGATGCAGCTAATGATCGCAGCAGTCGCCCCCCATAGAACTCATGCCGCAGTCCCGACAGAACCCCCAGCACCCCCAACTCCGACCAGACTCCTAAATCCTCGCCGCGCAGAAACACTTGATAGTAGCCGCACTTTAAGCGATCGCACACAACAGGATAACCAGACGAGTGGCACTTTTCGATTAGTGACAAGACCTGAGATGGATAAGTGGTTTTCCCACCTTGGACAAGAGTTAACTGTGTTCGGGAAGTGCCAATTTCCCCACCCCACAACTCAGGCAAATACCTTTGTACTACTTCCTCCCCAACTTGATGACGGTGGCAGAAATCCCCGGTTTTCTCGAAACAGCACAGTGTTACATTCTCCGGGTTGCCCTTCTGCTTGCTAACCCAAAGCTGGATCAACTGCTGCCGAGAGTCCAAAATTTCGCGGAACCGTTGTGTATATTCTTCCTGGGCGATCGCATCTTTAGCTGAGGACTTCCACCACTTGAGCAACTCAGGAGTGGGTGCGAACAGAGGAAGATGCTTGCCTTTCCAGTTTGGAGGCGGGTAGAGTGAAATAGAAACAGCCTCACCCTTAACTTCACTTGCGTAGTAAGAAGTATAAATCATACTACTACACTCCCACCAAATCATAATCAGTAACCCAAGCAAGCCGACTGTTGAGCTTAGGGTTGCCGGAGGATTGAGGCAGGATACAAATCGGTGCATCCCCTGGAAGAATTAAATCTGGGGATTTCCACTCAATGCTGTAAAACCAAGCACCATTGATCAGCTGTAGCCCCAGGACAGTACGAATCTTTGGGCTATCCCCAGCAAACTGAAACTTGACTAACTCACCCACCATGAACACAGGTTTTTCCACGGAAACAGCTTGCAGTCGCCCAGAGGTGATGATTTCGACTCCTCGCACTGAGACAATATCGTGATCAAGAGCGATGGAGTATTCCCAACCATCCGACCATTCAACCCCGCAACAATAGCCGAATACTCTTTTGGTAGGCAGATAAACCCTTTCCAGCAGACTGATGACCATCGGCGGGATTTCTTTGCCCCAGGGTGGTGAGATGTACCAGCAGGTTTCTAGCGTTGTGATTGAGTTAGTCATAAGAAAGCTCCAGTTGTTTTTGTATATGTGCGAATAACTGAGTTGCAAAACTGGGTGGAACAGAGTAGCCGATGATTGAGCCAGCCGTACCGGTTTGTGGTGGGAACTCATACCAAGATAGAAACCCTTGTAAAATGGCTGCTGCTTGGATAGTCAAAGATTTGACAGTACCATCAGGCAACCAGATGTCAGCGAATTTGTTGCGGTTGCAGCCTTTGTGATCGGTGAAATGCGAGCGCAGTATGGTGTTAGCGGGGTGCAACCCAGGCTTGCACTTGGGTAACTTGCGTCCCCCAACCCGTTCAATCAATAGTGGTGTTGGTTCATTGGTTGTTAAAAATTGTTCTACGGCTTGTTGCTGTTTGGGTAATAGTTGCGAGTCGTTCATTGTGGGGATGAGATGAGCGATTGCCCTATACCAACCGATATGTTTAGATGTGGGTGGTAGTGTCAGCACTACATCCTGACAAGCTACTAAGATCAAACGTTTCCGCGCTTGGGGTAGTCCAAAGTCAGCCATATTCACCACGCTGTAATTAACCCTGTAACCAAGAGATTCTAGGGTGTTGAGGATAATGGTGAAACTTTGACTATGTTGATAACGTGAGACATTTTCTAATGTGAATACCCGTGGACGCAACTTTCGTAGAGCTGCTGCTACTGCTTGGGCTGCGGTTAGGTCATCAGGAGATTCCAGTGCAATACCCGCTTTGGCAGTGTGGGCTTGGCTGAAGTTAGAACAAACCGGCGAGGCATGAAGATAGTCAGGGTTTTGTGGAAACCCGATAAATCCTTGGGCTACTTGTTGTACGGTAAGTTGGATAGTTTTACAGGCGTACTTGCTGAAGTTGCGGTGGTGGGTTTGAGCGATCGCCTGACTGAGTTTTGGTTTAGTCGGGTCATGTTCCACCGCGACGACTGGACGAATACCGGCTTGTACCATGCCCGCTTCAATACCGCCGCCCCCGGCGAAGAGAACTACGGCGATGGGTGCGTTAGCTTTTAGTGTAGGTTTGCAGGAAGGTGATTTTTCAGATTTAGTGCGTTTGATGAAGGCGATTATCTCATCCTCTAAGAATTTTTCGGGTATCGCCAGAGACATGATAAGCATTCTCGTATTTATGTGAACATGAGGCGAGAAGATGTGACAGAAACTTTGAAATTCACCGTGCAAAGTTCAAAAATCGAGAAGTAGAGAAATCACACAGCATAGTCGCAGTGCCGAGTTTGCCGTAAAGCCGATTTTTCTCAACAATCAACTCGATAGTTTGGTCACTAGGGTCTTTTGTATACACAGAATCGCGGTAAAGCATAATTAACTGGTCGCAAACCTCGAAAATTTCCCCAGAGTTGCGGAGTAAATGGCGATTGGGGCGTTTATCAGCAGTTGTTTGGTTCCCCCGGTTGATTTGACAACCCAAGAAAACGGGGATTTTGTGTTCTTTAGCTACAGCGCGAATCTGGCGAGTAATCTTGCCGACTTCATGAGCCATGTTTCCACTAGACTCCAAAGGAATTTGCTGTAGATAATCAACAAATACAGCACCAATCAAGCCGCCAGACTCACTAATAGAGCGACGAACAGCAGAAGCAATCATAGTGGGAGTTGGGGAAGAATGCTCAAAAATCTGCCAAGGCATTTCGGCTAGTTGACTAACGCCTTGTGCAACTTGCTGCCAGTAGGATTGTGTTTGGGCTTGGATATGAGCAGAATCAACACCTGTAATCCTCGCCAACATTCGGGCATTGACTTGACCTCGATCCATTTCGGGAGTGACATAAAGAACACCCTTACCGAGCTTAGTCATGATTTCGTAAGCAGTGGAAATCATGAAATGGGTTTTGCCCATGTGAGACTCAGCCGCCACAACCACCAGACTACTGGGGTAAAGACCGCCCGTGATTGCTTCCAAGTCATACCAACCAAATTTTTCGCCTTGCATTTGTCCTGCCTCCAGTTTTTGGTAGAGTTCGATGGCCATGTCAGCAGCCTTGTGAACCTTGCATTGTTCATCAGAGGAATTCTGGGTGACGCTGAAAACTTTTTGTTCAGCTTGTGAGAAGATTTGTCCTAAGTCGGTTTGGGTTTCGTAACCCAACTGCACAAGTTCATTGCCGATTTTGATGAGCTGTCTTCGGCGGTATTTTTGCATGACCAAATCAGCCAGAACATCGATGTTGACGGCAGAAACAGTGCGGTCAAATAGAGTTGCTAATTTGTTTCGTCCGCCAATGCGCTCTAGAAGACTATGATCCTTGAGCCAGTTGGTCAAGCAAAGTAAATCGGTAGGTTGACCAGTAGCGGCAAGCTGAGTAAATGCTTGGTAGATAGTTGTGTGGGCGCTGAGGTAGAATGCTTCCGGGACAAGGATATGGCTGATTCGGTCGAAGGCTTGTGGGTCAAGCATGATGCCGCCGAGTATGGATTCCTCAGCCTCAATGCTCTGTGGCGGTAAACAATCCACTTCTTTGGGAACCGAAAATGAAATGACGTTATCGTGGTTAAAGTTCATAATTACGCTCCAAGTGCTTGTTTTAGTTGAGCTTCAACTTCTAACAAGGCAGATGCGGATAGTGTTGAAGAAGTACGGGTTTTTTGAGAATTCGCTCTTTGAAAAAGTTTTTCTTTGATGCTGAGAGTTTCGCTGGTGTGCTGAGGTAAAGCAGAATTGCTTTGGCTGGATAGCTCTTGTTGGTGACGTTGTTCGTCTTGGGCTATGGCCTGCGCTAAAGAAATGTTTGCTTTGGCAGTTGGATTTGGAGTAGTTGGTGGGGTGTGGCGTTGTTGTTGATTTAGAGCTTGTTGATAACGCTGCATCAAGTTAGTCCAGCCACCTTTGGTTTTCTCCCAAGTATTCATCACGGAGACTGCATGGGTGATTTTTTCGTCTTTTGTGCATGAGGCACTGCTGGCTAATTCCACAGCCACCAAATCCACAACTATCGGGTTGAAATTCTGGTAGAGAGGGTGTAACTTCCGTTCTCTTGAACGCCAAGGTAACACCCATCGACTCCACTTAATTTTTTCCCGGACAACCACTGGTACACAATCCGAGGCGAAAGTAGTCGGGTCAGTAATCCAAGCCTCAATGAGTTCTTTTACATTCTGGGCTGATTTATAAGGGTCTTTATTCGATAGTTCGTTTTTAGCGAACGACCCCGCCGCAATAGAAAGTCTACTTGAGAGATTTTCGGTTTGAGACGAAGATTCTGGTTTTGTGAACAACGTAGAGAGAGATTTGGGGTTGGGTTGGTCTAGGATTTGAGGCAAAGATTCTGGTTTTGTGAACAACGAGGTGAGAGATTTAGGGGTGGGTTGATCTTGGTTTTGTGGTGAAGTTAATTCAGATTTTTCTTCACACACACATTCTTGGGTGGGGGGTGCGCCGGGTTTAGGGGGCGCTTTTTGTATGTGTTTTTCTTCTAATTGTTTTTCTTCTAATTGTTTTTCTATATGAGGGGTGGATGCTCCAACGTTGGATAACCCACCGTTGGAGAATCCACCGGTGGGTAAGCCATCGTTGGACAACCCACCTATGGGTGAACCACCGACAGACGAGCCACCTTTGGACGACCCACTTATGGATGAATGATTTTCTCGAAACAACTTTGTGTCGTCTTTGTTGGTAAAAATGTAATATTGCCAGTCAAACTTACCATTGTTTGGGTTATGCTCTTGGACTCTGACTAAATAGTCATTTTGTTCAGCATTTTTGATAGCATTACGGATTTTGTCTCGTTTGTAACCCAAATGTTTTTCGATTACTGTAAAGCTAATATCAAAGTTTTCGTCGTGAGAAGCTACCCAACAAATTAACCTAAATGTTGAATCAGTAAGGTTGTTATCACGAATTAAACTGTTAGGAATTGCTGTGAACTGTTTGGATGGTTTACCATTACGAAATCCCATATACTCCTCCTTAAAATTTCATAATCTCGGATACATCTAAGTCGCTCAATAAAAGTAAGTTTTGGCTTTTTTTATGGCAAATAAAACACCTCAAACTGAATATGATTCTCCGTGGAAACAGATGTTGCAACTGTATTTTCAAGACTTCATGCAATTCTTCTTTCCCCAAGCTCATGCTGAAATTGATTGGAATCGGGGCGTTGAGTTTCTAGACCAGGAGTTGCAACAGGTAGTCCGTGATGCCGAGTTAGGAAAACGACTGGTTGACAAATTGGTAAAAATTTATCGCATTGGGGGTGAAGAATCTTGGTTGTTGATCCATGTTGAAGTTCAAAGCCAAGAAGAAGACGATTTCCCCAAACGGATGTTTGTATACAACTATCGAATTTTTGACCGTTATGATCGCTCTGTTGCTTCCTTGGCAGTGCTTGGGGATGACAACATTGACTGGCGACCAAATCAGTTTGGTTACGAGTTGTTTGGCTGTACGGTTGATTTTCAGTTTCCTGTAATCAAGCTGTTAGACTATCAGCAAAGGTTGCCGGAGTTAGAAGCCAGTCGCAATCCATTTGCTACGGTTGTATTAGCTCATTTGGCAGCAGTGCAAACCCGTAGCAACAGGTCACAACGCAAGCAGCAGAAACTGGTTTTGGTGCGTCGGCTATATGAGCAGGGGTTTGAGCGTGAGGCTGTTATTAACCTGTTGGCTTTTATTGATTGGATGCTGACGTTACCATTGAATTTAGAAATAGAGTTTAAAAGAGAAGTTCAACAATTAGAGGCAGGACAACGTATGCAGTACGTGACATCATTTGAGCGAATTGCCCGTATGGAATCTTTGTTAGAAGGGATTGAAGTTGGTTTGAAACTGAAATTTGGTACTGAAGGTTTAAGCCTATTACCAGAAATTTCAAGGATTGAAGATGTCGAGCAATTAAGGGCGGTTCTTAAAGGACTAGAAACAGCAAGTAACTTAAATGAATTGCGTTCCTTGTATCAGCAAACAACTGAAAATCCTCCAGAAAATTAGCATTGTTTGATATTTGATTTTCAAGGTTCAGTAGACTTTAAGTGCCGAAATTAGCGTTACGCACTTAAAGAAATATGAACGTATTAATCATCATCTTCACGATCTAAAGAACAATCACAAGCAACATAAAGTGCTTCAATTGGAATTAAGTTTTCTCGTTCTGGAAATATTTGGACATACAAACTTCTAGTTAAATGTCCTTCATCATTACAAATGCTACACTTGATAGGTTCAGCGTAGAAATTATCCAGGGCATAACCGCAAGCTGGACAACCATTTGCTTTGGTAAATTCGTCTTTAATTGCTTCATGTTGGCAAAATGGACACAACATCTTTAAGATTTCCTCCTGACTAATGACTGATGACTGATGAATCTTAAGCCGTTACTACAGCCTTTTTGAACGCCCCTGCTTGTCTGAGTTTCGCCGCAGGTTCGGGGTGTGCGAAAAACTCTTCAACTGCTTTCGTTAGCCCAGCCGCTACTACAGGGTCATGACAAGCGTAGACATATATTTTTTGCTGAGTACCTTGAACTATCCGCGTTTCTTGGCGCTCGCCCAGTTGCGGGTAAAAAGTCCGCACCCAAGTCCCTAAATGCCCCCGGTAATGTGAGCCACTGGTGGGTACATTGCGACCTAGTTCACTCTCTGCGAAGTTCACCACACCAAGCCAGCGTTCTTCTGAAGGGGTCAGCAGCATTGCAATTCTCAATGCGCCTAATGCTGAGAAAACCCTGGCTTGGGATGTTTTAGATGGTAAACAGAGTGTCTGACGAGCATCGCGTAAGTCTTTGCCAGTAAGGGTTTTGGTTTCTAAGTCTCGAAATTCAGCCCCGTTAACTCGAAAGAGTTCTCTGACAGATGACTCAGTAACTACGAAGTATTCAGCGATTTGTGCAGTAGTCGCCCAACCAGCACCACCCCACACTGCAAAAATAATCGCTTTAGCTTTCGCTAGAATTTCTAAGGTATTGAGCCGAGATACGTGTAATTTTCGGCAAGATGGTCTGGAAACGTTTGATATATCTAGGTTTCAAAGATTTCAGAGGGTAAAGAAATCGCCACTTCCAAAGGTTGAGGAATATTACGTAAATTCACCACATAATCACCGTATCGCTTGATATGCCTATTCACGTAGGGACTCAACGCCGCAACATGACGCTGATGAATCACCTCTCCCTGTGCAGCTAGAGTCTGAATCGCCAAAGACATATCAACTGTATTTTGCAAAATCACAGCAGAAGCGACCAAATCGAGGTATTTCAACCGCTTTTCCTGCTCAATTGGGTCATTCTCTGTAATCGCCCCTTCCTTACCAAAAAAGACCCAATCCAAGAAAGCGTGGTACATCTCGACAATATTCGTGATGGCATTAATTTCAGAGCGCATCCTCATATTAGAAATGTACTCTAGCAGAAACATCGTCCGTACAACCTTCCCCAACTCCAGGAATGCTTGATAAAGTCGGTTCTTGCGACTGTAACTGCCCAACTTCCGCAACAAAGTAGAAGGCATCACCTTTCCTGCCTTAATCGACAGCACCACCCGCATCATGTCATACCAGTGAGTCTGAATCAGATTCCAATTGACCACACCCTTAAACAAAGGGTCGAGATACTTGTAGCTGACATCTTCACTTGGGCGCACAAAAGCATGATCCTTCCAGTTGCGAATGCGCGGCATCAACTTGATACCCAACAGGTAAGAAATGGCAAACACAGGCCCAGATTGCCCTTGGGTATCTGCGTGCAAAGTATCTGGTTGAATATCGGAGAGATTTTTCAATAACCCATCCAAAATATACACCGCTTCCCACACACCACAAGTAATGAAATGAGTAAACAAAGCAATGTACTTATCAGAGACATGGTGATAAGCAATACCACCATAACCACCGTAGCGGATGTGATACTCGCTGTGTAAATTATTCTCGTATATCTCAAACTTGCTTCCGTCAGCAGCAGCCTTCTTCCCTGTACCCCAACAAGACGGTAAACTAAAACGGTTGTACGTATTGATAATATCCCGAATTGCCGCTTCAATTTTGGCAGCACTAATATGGCGACGGTTTGTATAAGAAATCATGTGAGAAGTCACTGCACCTTGGGAATGACGAGCCATCTGATTTGGGCCAAGATTACAGCCATAGCTAAACGTAGTAAAAATATAACGTTCAGCAGGCTCAGATATTTTGGGTTCGCTTCCTGAAAACAGACCAAAATGCCTTGTCCAGTTCAACCAATGCTCAACATTACAAAGGATTTCTAAGATACTACGTTCCGGCATTAAAGCCCGAATTTTTGATTCTAATTCTTCCACTTCATGCGTTTGAGCTAGGGATGGAATTCTTTTAAGTACAGGTTCTCCATCTTTATTGATAGTGAATTGTTTATCAACCGCACAAATCTTATCTACAGCGTCAGCGACAATCGTTAATTTATCCTGTAGGTGTTTAACAAAATCATCCGGGTTAGCAGGAAATTCAAGTAAGCGACAGTATGACTCTATCAATGGTTCACATTCAGCATGACTCAATAATTGTTCGCGGAAATCGGCATAACTTTCTGAACCTACAACACAAGCATCTCCTGTTTTAAATTCAGTCGCCAGGTTTGAAAAGATGCAAATTTCTAACTGCTGACGAACCAAAACCTCAGTGCCATCAATTTCTTCTACAACTAGCGCACGCCAGTTACTACTAATAAAATCTAAATCAATCTCATTAGGTAAATACTTAGCACGTTTGTGTTCATGGTCTAACACGAACTTTAATGCTTTAATTACTGATTCATCAGCAGAAGTAGAGAGAATATCTAAAGAACGTACCAAACTAAAAAGTGCTTTCCGATTGGCAGAATAAAACCGCCACATCAACGGTAAATGGTTGTTGGTGTTATACGCCGCAATCTCATCCAACTTTTGCAGCAACAATTCTGTACCACCATGTTCATCCAAAATTGATTGCACCTGTTCTCCAAAAACAGCATTATCCTGAGTTTCTTTGGCTTTTGTCGATGCTTTTAATACTTGCCCCAAGGTAGCCAATAACTCTGATGTTTCAGTTAAATGTTTATCGCGTAATTCCTGCAATCGCTGTTTAGCATTATTTTGAATCTTGAGGATACGTTTAATGAACATATCGACAAGATAATCACGGGTTTTCACCTGTGCCTCGTACAATAGACATAACAGCAATGTCCGACGTTTGGGTAAATTGATATCTTGAAATTCTGAGATATCCAAAGCCCTAGCCTGGGACGCAAAATGTCTAACTTTAGTTCTGGCAATACTTTGCAGCAGTCGCTTGGCATCACCAAAGGTCATAAGAATATCAAACTTACTTTGTAGGAGTTTTATCCCACTAAGTTTGGCACTTTTCGGTGGCGATTTTAGTAAATTAAGAGTAGCATTTTCATCTACCTCATTATCTGTAACCACCAGTAATTGGTCTAAATAAATCTGCTCATTGATGGAAAGCCCCTCAGAACAAAGTGCAAACAAGCGATTATTGACCATTGAACGAATGTGGCGAATTAATCGGTCAAGGGTGCTAAATGCTGGTAACTCGTATCGTTCTTTAACTAATTCTTCAATGGCTACATTGATTAAATCAGCAGGATGGTCTTTTACCTCAGCAGCTTCTGCAACTAATGCGGCTATTAATCTTTGACCTGTTTTATCATACTGTTTGACTTTCAGGTAATCCCGAATCGCCTGAAGATAAGTGTAGCGTTGGCGTTCAGATGGGACTGCTTTTACCCAATCTTGTAACTTTAAACACGACCGTATATGACGGGTAACCGCAATCGGTACTAATTCGGGGTGGGGAAAATAACCAAGTCGTTGGAAGGATTTTAGCATGACCATAAAACTAAGAAATCCTTCGTGGCTCTTAGTTTTGGACTTTGCAAACTTGATTTCTGCGCTTTGTGGGGTATAAAGCTCTGCAAGCTCTTTCGGGCTGGGAAATTGTTTGAATTTAGGATATGCAGTCCGGTCAATTAAGGTCATTCAAGTGATATTTGCAACATACAAAATGCCCAAAATAACTAGATAACGGTTGATCCCTCACTGTTCAACCCCATAGTATTTTATATTCTTTGTGGTAAACAGCGATAATTGTCATCAAAATATGGTTGCTTACTATCTCGCTTGCTTTAATTTTTGAAGAGAATAGTTCCAGGAATATCAGTCTAATTTATCAACTTTAGTCAACAGATTGAAGGCAAGACGTGCAGCTTCTTCTGCTTTTTGTGATGTAACTTTTTGATAGCGTAAAGTTGTTTGGATACTTTCATGACCCATCAATGCACGCAGTTGTTCAATACTAATTATGCCTACGCGCTCTGTGGCAAATGTATGTCGTAAATCATGAATACGAACACCTTGAAGGAGTGAGTGTTTATTGGTAATTTCTCGCCAGTAATCATGCAGTGTTCGGTAGCTCATTCTACTGATTTTCATCGTCACTGGATGCTGTGCTGTAAATAAGGCGAGTGATTGTTTATGTCGGTCGTAATTTATATATTTATTTAGTGCTATCGCCGTAGCTTCGTTGTAGAAACACCACCTTTGTTTATTTCCTTTTCCCAATACTTGAAATTTCCAATTAAGGAGGTCTACCGATTCTAGATTTAGTGCCAAAAGCTCACCAATTCTACATCCTGTGTGATGTAATAAATGCACAATCGCGTTAAGGCGGGGGTCATCGGCTACAGCGTTATACAGTATTTCTAACTGTGATGGAGTTAAGAACCGTATAATTTCATCTGTGCGATGTTCACCTTTTTCTCGTGAAGGTGGACGCTGTTTGATTCCCCGAATGGGGTTGGATTTTATGTATCCTTGTTCTATGGCAAAGTTAAATAGGCTTTGTAGTATCGCTTGATGCTTGTTGTGAGTTGTATATTTTAAATGTGTCAGGGTATTTAAATACTCGACTAATGTTTGACGACTGATAATTTCAATTGGCCAACTTCCATACTCTTGCAGTAACAATCCCAAGGTCAGAGAATATGTCTCCTTGGTACTGAATGCCAACCCAGGACGTTCTAAAAATTCAACTACGACAGTGGCTAATGTTACTGTCTGTTTCACTTCAATTTGTGTGATTCTCTCAAGGTTTTTTCTGACTCAATCATATATCTTTTAGGCATGAAGCAAGACATCCTCTTATGGATACTTTAAAACTGCCTCGACCCCAAGAATCCCTGGCTGACTATATCAAGCGCATTAGAACATCTGTTGGGATGACTCAGTTTGAGTTGGCTATTGCTGCGGGAATTCATTCTCGGTCTATTGGGAAGATTGAACGAGGATTAACCACCAGACTCAATCATAAAACGCTGCGTGGTCTTGCTGGTGGCTTAGGCATTCCCCAGGAATATCTGGAAGCTGTTGAAAGGGGTGAATCCGTTAAGCCTGTCAGTGCAGTTAAGTTTTGCCCGCATTGCTGGACTCCTGGGGCGAATCCCGATCCTCTCTGGAGTCAAGTTAGGGCTAAGTTTTGTTATCTGTGCGGTATGCAGTTGCAGACGAGTTGCGCTCACTGTGGTGAGTTAGTTGTGTCTTTGAAGTATAAATTTTGTCCGATGTGCGGCAAGTCTTATAAACAGAAGAGTCAAAATCGCTGAAACATAGACACAGCAACTGTTTCCAGACCATCTTGCCGAAAATTACACGTATCTCGGCTCAATACCTTTGTGTTTTCTCTTACTTAATGGCTGAATTGAGGTCGGGGGATATTTGCGTAAAGGGAAGTGAGAATTACGCTGATCACCGAGAACAGTTGTTACCTTGGTCAGAATGTTTACCATTGATTGACCAGTATTGTGGAGATTTAGGTTTTGCTAATAATGCAGTTGATTTTGTTGAACAACTCAAGACTTTGTTAACTGATACGGCTTTTAAAGTAGATGCTGGTTATCCAGATAATCGTCAACTTGTGATTAATGATTTGGGTGAACCTGTATTAAAGAAGTCTGTACGTCATGACTTGAGTCCGTCAGCTAAGGCTTTACTAGAAGCTGTGGAAGAACGGTTCCCGGAACGTAATTTAATTGATATCCTGCGGAATGTTGATTATTGGACTAATTTTACACGCCATTTTGGGCCGATGAGTGGCAGCGACCCGAAATTGTCACGGGCGACGGAACGTTATTTGTTGACTAGTTTCACCTATGGTTGTAATTTGGGGCCGACTCAAGCGGCAAGACATATGCGGGGTATTGTTACAAGTAAGGAAATATCCTTTGTTAATCGCCGTCATGTGAGTGTGGATAAATTGAATGCCGCCCTTGTAGATATTATTAATCGCTACAATGTTTTAAAGCTTCCGAGCATTTGGGGTGATGGTACAACGGCGGCGGCGGATGGGACTAAGTACGAACTCTATGAGGAGAATCTGCTGTCTGAGTATCATATCCGTTATGGTGGCTACGGAGGAATTGCTTACCATCATGTTTCCGATACCTATGTGGCTTTGTTTAGCCATTTTATTTCCTGCGGAACTTGGGAGGCCGTTTACATTATTGAGGGTTTGTTGAAAAATCTTTCTGATATTCAGCCTCATACGATTCACGCAGATACTCAGGGACAATCAACGCCTGTATTTGCTCTGTCACATATGTTGGGGATTAAGTTAATGCCCCGGATTCGCAATTGGAAGGATTTAAATTTCTTTCGCCCTGATAATGATGCGGTTTACAAGCATATTGATTCTTTGTTCAAAGATGCGATTGATTGGGAGAAAATTCAAACCCATTGGCAAGATATTTTACAGGTTGTACTTTCGATTCAAACTGGCAAGATTTCCAGTGCGGTGTTGTTACGAAAGCTGGGAAATTATAGTCGTAAAAACAGGTTATACCAAGCTTTTCAGGAGTTAGGACGGGTAATCAGGACGGTATTTCTGTTGCAATATATTTCAGATATGAAGTTGCGACAACAGATTACTGCGGCAACAAATATTGTTGAGGCTTATAACGGTTTCTCAAAGTGGTTTTTCTTCGGTGGTTTTGGGGTTATTGCTAATAATGACCCAATCGAGCAGGAGAAGATTGTTAAATATAATGATTTGGTTGCTAATGCTGTTATCTTTCACAATGTTGTGGATTTGACTGACGTTTTGCGGAATTTGCTGAAGTCTGGTTATTTAATTACTCGTGAAGATGTAGCGGCGTTAAGTCCTTATATGACAAGTCATATCAAGCGTTTCGGCGACTACTTGATTGATATGGAGACTGTGCCAAATTTGTTGGATGATGATGGGCTTTTAGTTTTGGTTTAAAAAATTGCGAAGGTAGGTCTGGTAAGGGTTGTAGAGTTATTTTTTACAAAACTTTACAACGTGTCCCATTTTGCACGTATCCCGGCTGTACCCCTTTAAGGTTCAGCATCCTCTTCAGCCTCCACAGATTCGTAGAGGTCTTTTGGTTGACAATCGAGTAACTCACAGAGTTTGGCTACACGAACGAACATTTTGACTCCATCTCGGCTTTTTTCCCAATTGCGAACAGTAGAGACATCAAGCCCTAACGCTTCAGCAATTTGCCGTTGAGTCAATTGTTTTTCTTCTCTGAGTTTTGCAATCCTAGACACGAAAATTTCTCCCATGCGCTAATTCATAGCATTATTTTACCGTGCTTTTCTTCATGTGAAAAAGTTGACAGTGTGAAAAAGTTCACGCATAATAAGTATAGACAAAGCACCCCCGACTACCAATCTGAAGTGCTTTCTCTGTCCCTAATAATAAGGAATCTCCATTATGACTCACCCTCAATACTCCCATCAACACCTACAACTGAAATCCATAGCCCGACTCCAGCAAATCTACAGCGAAATCGGCTGCACAACCACAGTACGAGACAGACGATGCAAGGATAGCTGGATTAGCGCGATCGCTGACTACAAAGCCCAGCGTATCCACAGAATCGCCCCGGCTACCCTTGATGAACAAGCGACTGCCCAAGCCGAACTAGAGAATTTCATTGCTGACCAAGCCGAAGCTGTAGCTCCCGAAGAACTGACAACAGTAGAAATCAACCGCCACCACTTTGAGGTGTATGCAGGCAAACGACTCATCGCCTACATCACCTACGACCACGACGAGTTCGTTACCCAACCTTGGGTAGTCATGGTGAGTGGTATTGAGATTTTCCGCCACACGACTCTTCCAAGATGCCAACGCTACGTCCAATGGCACTTAAACAATTCGCAATTAAATTCCATACCTGAAAGTAGAGAGTTCGCATCTAGGATGAATCAATCACCTCATCATGTAGATAATTGCGAATTGTTCCAAAACGGTACACTCAACCCACTTACGCCTGCTGAAGTACCAGAAGTCCCCAAAATTTCCGAAATCTCCTTTTACGATCAAGAGGCGTTCGTTGATGGCGAACTGGTAGCCAGCATCAGCTACGACCACGGCAACTACCAGGATTTATACTGGCGTGTGCTGGTAAACAATGCTGAGATTTTCCGCGATACTACAGCTGCCCGATGCCACAGCTACGTCAAACAACAGTACCAGCAAGGAACTCTGCCAGTACAAGAGCCATTT
Source organism: Nostoc sp. TCL26-01 (assembly GCF_013393945.1). NCBI lineage: Bacteria > Bacillati > Cyanobacteriota > Cyanophyceae > Nostocales > Nostocaceae > Nostoc > Nostoc sp. TCL26-01. Next base: position 83,903 of record NZ_CP040298.1, on the reverse strand, counting down.
GTAGAACCCTACACGACTGGTAACGAAATCATGGCACAGATTGCCCAGGAATGTGAAAAACACGGGTTGGAACTGCTAGACGATGGGATTTACCACAACAATAAAAGACTAGTGGAATTTGTCTACAAGAATGGCGTTTGCTGCTATGTACGAGCTTCTTTAGAATCCCAGCAAATAGTCCCTGAATTGCTGTCTGAGGATGTGTCTTGTGAGGAACTGCTAGACAAACCCTTTCACTTGTTGACGGCTGAGGAATGGGAACTGCTGCGGGAGTATCAGCCAACGTCAGACAGTCGAGAACTAGTCGTCGTGTAAAGGAATAGGTGGGTTTTTATAGCCCACCTCAATTTGACTGTTTATTGGCTTCAAGTATAAACATTTACTTTCTTGTTTTACAGAAAGCATCAATTAGTTCCACCTTTTCCTTCACCATTATTATGCAATCAACCATCAGCATACTCAAAGGCTGGGAATACCCCAGATTCACGTTAGGACAACGCACACAACAAGGGCTAATCATCGGTATCCAATACTATCCTGCTGATACTTTACTGGCACACGAGTATGGTACAGGCTGGCGTTATACGGTGATGACTGACAAGAACTCAGAAGAAGTCCGGTCTTACTTCGACGACCAACTTCAAACGCTTTCTGTGGAAGAACTTCAGGCACAGTTGCAAGCGGAACTTGAAGAGCATCAACAGCAAATTAAAGCACTTCAAGAACAATTAGCAGCAATCAGGGGAGAGTCAAACGATGGCTAAACAAAAGAAAGATGCCTCTGATTTAACTGCTGCAAATTTGTTGTATTCCTTACGCTGCCGAGGCGGTTCTGCACCATTGCATAGTATTGGTTTTTCTAGAGGGGTTATTCAGTCTTTGTTAGATAAAAACCTCGTGAAAGTTCAGAATACGGGCTGCGGTTTTCTGCTCCAAATTATCGACCAAACCTAATCAGCACAGGGAAAAGTTTTATGCCTGAAATCAACTTAATCGACTTAGTTAATGTCACTCAATACCTATTATCACAAATTGAGAAACATCCTGATTTTATCAAGCTGGAATACTACCCAGATTTAACCCTTAGTGACGCTGAAACTGCACTGTCTTATCTCAAAGATGAGCTAGAAACTAATCAACAGTTTGCTAATACAGCTAATGCTTGCGATTAGAAGAAACTCGCCCGAATTGCCTGTGATTAATTCGGGAGATCGCTAGTATTTGTGAATTTAACATCTTACTACAAAAAACTGTTTTTCGCACAATAAGGTAAAATATGATGACTGAAATCAAGCTAGGTCTTTGTAATCCTCCTGAACCTATTTATCTATACGTAAAGAATGGGGAATCAAGTGGTGAAACCTATCTCTGGTATCACTACAATATCGAACAAGATAAAACTATCCCCGTACAGCAAAGAGGATTAACTGGTTACTTATCAGAAGTACGAGTGACTGCTAAAGAATACAAAACTAAAGACACGACTAAGTTAGATATCGTTGTCTCTGCTGATGAAGTGTATATCATTAGAACTGGCATAGAAACCAATTTTGCTAAGACGTTTTTACTAGCGGCTTCACAAGTTTACGACTTTTCCAAGCCTCTAGTTATTGCTGCTACTAGCGGTGATGAAAATACAGTCTTTTGTCGGCTTTATGATGCAACGACTAAAGTTAGAGTTCGTAGCGAATGGAACCCGAATGCTGATTGGTTCTCAATCATTTCTGAACTTCAATCCCGTTTAAGTGGTTCATTTCCGTCTGTTCCACTCATGTCAGAACAACAAACACAACCCAAATCTGTAGCACATCCTCAAGATTTGCGCGTGAAATATATTCGTACTTTGTTGAATTATCCTCTGGATTTGGTCAAGGAGTATTTGCAGTTTCAAGAAGTTAGTAGCCCCAGTCAATTACCCATTAGTAAGATTGATTCTTTGGTAAAAACCATGTGTTTAGGATGGGCAGCAGAGAAATTTGATAATCCCGCTCATGTTGAAGATTTGTATCAACAGCAGGTAGTTGATGTAGTTGCTACTGGTGCTGATGAGTTAACGGCAATTAAGTCATGGATGCAGCAAGTACAAACATTAAAAACGTCTTAAACATTTAGTTGGGGCAATCTTATGAATTGTGTAATCTCTGCTCTCGAAAGAAACTGGTATATCTCCCCTCCTTGGAAACAACAAATGCCCTTACTTGAAGTTCATTTGTCCGAGAAGGTTTACGTTACTACCCATCACGCATTTGGTTACTGCTGTGGGGTTCATTTGCAGAATAACGAGTGGGTTTATGTGGTGAATTGCGAATGCTCTATCATCCACGTCACTAAACACCAGATTGTGGGTACTGGACGTGTACAGTCCACCTATCTCAAAAAACCTACATTCGTACTTGGCGATCGCGTTATGCTGCGTTGTCTTCCTCACGGAACAAAGCAACGGCTCATTGTGGGGATTCAGCTTGTGAATAATTCTTGGTGTTACGCCGTAGAAATGATGTCACCCACCTTGTCCCAAACTTTGAATACACCCAATCGCTTTGCGTTAGTTAAGGAACAAGATTTAATTCGTGTTCTGTTGTGAGTCTGTAGACTGTCTGGCTTTTTACAGGAGCAATTATGACTTTACCCCTAAATCAGTCTGTACTGTTAGAGTCGAAAACACTGAGAACGTCAGCCATCACCAATTTCTCTGATGACAGAGCCTTAGAAATTCTAGCGAAAGCTAAAGCGATTATTTTTGCAGTGTGGGGTGGTGCTGGTTGGGCGACTACTGCACAAATCGCTGAATACTTCGTAGTTACTGAGTCATCTGTCAGAGAACTCTTTCGAGTTAACGGGGCTGAATTTCGAGACTTAGAAACCAAAACCCTTACTGGCAAAGACTTACGCGATGCTCGTCAGACACTCTGTTTACCATCTAAAACATCCCAAGCCAGGGTTTTCTCAGCATTAGGCGCATTGAGAATTGCAATGCTGCTGACCCCTTCAGAAGAACGCTGGCTTGGTGTGGTGAACTTCGCAGAGAGTGAACTAGGTCGCAATGTACCCACCAGTGGCTCACATTACCGGGGGCATTTAGGGACTTGGGTGCGGACTTTTTACCCGCAACTGGGCGAGCGCCAAGAAACGCGGATAGTTCAAGGTACTCAGCAAAAAATATATGTCTACGCTTGTCATGACCCTGTAGTAGCGGCTGGGCTAACGAAAGCAGTTGAAGAGTTTTTCGCACACCCCGAACCTGCGGCGAAACTCAGACAAGCAGGGGCGTTCAAAAAGGCTGTAGTAACGGCTTAAGATTCATCAGTCATCAGTCATTAGTCAGGAGGAAATCTTAAAGATGTTGTGTCCATTTTGCCAACATGAAGCAATTAAAGACGAATTTACCAAAGCAAATGGTTGTCCAGCTTGCGGTTATGCCCTGGATAATTTCTACGCTGAACCTATCAAGTGTAGCATTTGTAATGATGAAGGACATTTAACTAGAAGTTTGTATGTCCAAATATTTCCAGAACGAGAAAACTTAATTCCAATTGAAGCACTTTATGTTGCTTGTGATTGTTCTTTAGATCGTGAAGATGATGATTAATACGTTCATATTTCTTTAAGTGCGTAACGCTAATTTCGGCACTTAAAGTCTACTGAACCTTGAAAATCAAATATCAAACAATGCTAATTTTCTGGAGGATTTTCAGTTGTTTGCTGATACAAGGAACGCAATTCATTTAAGTTACTTGCTGTTTCTAGTCCTTTAAGAACCGCCCTTAATTGCTCGACATCTTCAATCCTTGAAATTTCTGGTAATAGGCTTAAACCTTCAGTACCAAATTTCAGTTTCAAACCAACTTCAATCCCTTCTAACAAAGATTCCATACGGGCAATTCGCTCAAATGATGTCACGTACTGCATACGTTGTCCTGCCTCTAATTGTTGAACTTCTCTTTTAAACTCTATTTCTAAATTCAATGGTAACGTCAGCATCCAATCAATAAAAGCCAACAGGTTAATAACAGCCTCACGCTCAAACCCCTGCTCATATAGCCGACGCACCAAAACCAGTTTCTGCTGCTTGCGTTGTGACCTGTTGCTACGGGTTTGCACTGCTGCCAAATGAGCTAATACAACCGTAGCAAATGGATTGCGACTGGCTTCTAACTCCGGCAACCTTTGCTGATAGTCTAACAGCTTGATTACAGGAAACTGAAAATCAACCGTACAGCCAAACAACTCGTAACCAAACTGATTTGGTCGCCAGTCAATGTTGTCATCCCCAAGCACTGCCAAGGAAGCAACAGAGCGATCATAACGGTCAAAAATTCGATAGTTGTATACAAACATCCGTTTGGGGAAATCGTCTTCTTCTTGGCTTTGAACTTCAACATGGATCAACAACCAAGATTCTTCACCCCCCAATGCGATAAATTTTTACCAATTTGTCAACCAGTCGTTTTCCTAACTCGGCATCACGGACTACCTGTTGCAACTCCTGGTCTAGAAACTCAACGCCCCGATTCCAATCAATTTCAGCATGAGCTTGGGGAAAGAAGAATTGCATGAAGTCTTGAAAATACAGTTGCAACATCTGTTTCCACGGAGAATCATATTCAGTTTGAGGTGTTTTATTTGCCATAAAAAAAAGCCAAAACTTACTTTTATTGAGCGACTTAGATGTATCCGAGATTATGAAATTTTAAGGAGGAGTATATGGGATTTCGTAATGGTAAACCATCCAAACAGTTCACAGCAATTCCTAACAGTTTAATTCGTGATAACAACCTTACTGATTCAACATTTAGGTTAATTTGTTGGGTAGCTTCTCACGACGAAAACTTTGATATTAGCTTTACAGTAATCGAAAAACATTTGGGTTACAAACGAGACAAAATCCGTAATGCTATCAAAAATGCTGAACAAAATGACTATTTAGTCAGAGTCCAAGAGCATAACCCAAACAATGGTAAGTTTGACTGGCAATATTACATTTTTACCAACAAAGACGACACAAAGTTGTTTCGAGAAAATCATTCATCCATAAGTGGGTCGTCCAAAGGTGGCTCGTCTGTCGGTGGTTCACCCATAGGTGGGTTGTCCAACGATGGCTTACCCACTAAATGGATTCTCCAACGGTGGGTTATCCAACGTTGGAGCATCCACCCCCTCATATAGAAAAACAATTAGAAGAAAAACAATTAGAAGAAAAACACATACAAAAAGCGCCCCCTAAACCCGGCGCACCCCCCACCCAAGAATGTGTGTGTGAAGAAAAATCTGAATTAACTTCACCACAAAACCAAGATCAACCCACCCCTAAATCTCTCACCTCGTTGTTCACAAAACCAGAATCTTTGCCTCAAATCCTAGACCAACCCAACCCCAAATCTCTCTCTACGTTGTTCACAAAACCAGAATCTTCGTCTCAAACCGAAAATCTCTCAAGTAGACTTTCTATTGCGGCGGGGTCGTTCGCTAAAAACGAACTATCGAATAAAGACCCTTATAAATCAGCCCAGAATGTAAAAGAACTCATTGAGGCTTGGATTACTGACCCGACTACTTTCGCCTCGGATTGTGTACCAGTGGTTGTCCGGGAAAAAATTAAGTGGAGTCGATGGGTGTTACCTTGGCGTTCAAGAGAACGGAAGTTACACCCTCTCTACCAGAATTTCAACCCGATAGTTGTGGATTTGGTGGCTGTGGAATTAGCCAGCAGTGCCTCATGCACAAAAGACGAAAAAATCACCCATGCAGTCTCCGTGATGAATACTTGGGAGAAAACCAAAGGTGGCTGGACTAACTTGATGCAGCGTTATCAACAAGCTCTAAATCAACAACAACGCCACACCCCACCAACTACTCCAAATCCAACTGCCAAAGCAAACATTTCTTTAGCGCAGGCCATAGCCCAAGACGAACAACGTCACCAACAAGAGCTATCCAGCCAAAGCAATTCTGCTTTACCTCAGCACACCAGCGAAACTCTCAGCATCAAAGAAAAACTTTTTCAAAGAGCGAATTCTCAAAAAACCCGTACTTCTTCAACACTATCCGCATCTGCCTTGTTAGAAGTTGAAGCTCAACTAAAACAAGCACTTGGAGCGTAATTATGAACTTTAACCACGATAACGTCATTTCATTTTCGGTTCCCAAAGAAGTGGATTGTTTACCGCCACAGAGCATTGAGGCTGAGGAATCCATACTCGGCGGCATCATGCTTGACCCACAAGCCTTCGACCGAATCAGCCATATCCTTGTCCCGGAAGCATTCTACCTCAGCGCCCACACAACTATCTACCAAGCATTTACTCAGCTTGCCGCTACTGGTCAACCTACCGATTTACTTTGCTTGACCAACTGGCTCAAGGATCATAGTCTTCTAGAGCGCATTGGCGGACGAAACAAATTAGCAACTCTATTTGACCGCACTGTTTCTGCCGTCAACATCGATGTTCTGGCTGATTTGGTCATGCAAAAATACCGCCGAAGACAGCTCATCAAAATCGGCAATGAACTTGTGCAGTTGGGTTACGAAACCCAAACCGACTTAGGACAAATCTTCTCACAAGCTGAACAAAAAGTTTTCAGCGTCACCCAGAATTCCTCTGATGAACAATGCAAGGTTCACAAGGCTGCTGACATGGCCATCGAACTCTACCAAAAACTGGAGGCAGGACAAATGCAAGGCGAAAAATTTGGTTGGTATGACTTGGAAGCAATCACGGGCGGTCTTTACCCCAGTAGTCTGGTGGTTGTGGCGGCTGAGTCTCACATGGGCAAAACCCATTTCATGATTTCCACTGCTTACGAAATCATGACTAAGCTCGGTAAGGGTGTTCTTTATGTCACTCCCGAAATGGATCGAGGTCAAGTCAATGCCCGAATGTTGGCGAGGATTACAGGTGTTGATTCTGCTCATATCCAAGCCCAAACACAATCCTACTGGCAGCAAGTTGCACAAGGCGTTAGTCAACTAGCCGAAATGCCTTGGCAGATTTTTGAGCATTCTTCCCCAACTCCCACTATGATTGCTTCTGCTGTTCGTCGCTCTATTGCTGAAGCGGGTGGTTCTCTGGGTGCTGTGTTTGTTGATTATCTACAGCAAATTCCTTTGGAGTCTAGTGGAAACATGGCCCATGAAGTCGGCAAGATTACTCGCCAGATTCGCGCTGTAGCTAAAGAACACAAAATCCCCGTTTTCTTGGGATGTCAAATCAACCGGGGGAACCAAACTACTGCTGATAAACGCCCCAATCGCCATTTACTCCGCAACTCTGGGGAAATTTTCGAGGTTTGCGACCAGTTAATTATGCTTTACCGCGATTCTGTGTATACAAAAGACCCTAGTGACCAAACTATCGAGTTGATTGTTGAGAAAAATCGGCTTTACGGCAAACTCGGCACTGCAACCATGCTCTGTGATTTCTCTACTTCTCGGTTTTTGAACTTAGCGAGGTGAATTGGCTTAGTTCGGTGTGCTACTTCCTCCATTGCGATCTCGAAGATACTCCCAAATCCGCCGAATTTCCATTTGGAACAATTCACGATCTCGCTCGGCATCTCTTTGAGCCTCACGTAGCCCTTGCTGATGCAGACGAGCAATTTCAGCCAGTTCCCTAATAGTACGCTCTAGTCGGGCAATTGTTTGGGAATTACCTCTCGTTTCTCGTCTATTCGCATTTTGCACAGTACATAGTAAATCCAATTCATCGCCTATTTCTTCTAGGCGAGTGTCAATATTCTCAAACCTTAGCCCAATATCTTCTGGCTGTCCTGCGTTTGTCATGTCTCCTCCTATTTATCTATTGTGGCTCAAACCAACACATCTGTATGAACGCAACCTACCAACAACTTCTCCACAAATGGGCTACTCTCGCCCCTGACCAGTGCTTGACCACAAACCGCGATTACAACTTCAAGGTCAAAATCCTACCCACAGTCGAAAAGCGTAATTCTTCTGAAGCTTGGCGCTTGATTAGTTCCGAAAACATAGCGTGGCGTTTGGACAGTGGTGAAGGTCTGGTTTTTTCACAGCTAAATTTCCTGCTACTAACTGTGATGCACTATTGCGCTGTTCGTCACTCCAGCATTCAGTTTGCTTTTGATGAGCTGGGAGTAAGTGCCACTATCTGCCACGGGTTAAAGTCACAAGCACATCCTCATCCGGCAATAGCGGCATTAGACGCATATATACAATTACTGGAGTTTTAGAGGCTGTTTTATAAAATTAGTTCTCTTTTATTCTCCGTATTTTCTGACAGTTAAATCTTGTATTCAATTATTAGAGTTTTGCTACCCATGTTATCTATATTTTTAAATAGATTGAACTCCAAAAAGCATACTTATATAATTGATTTAATTGCAAGTGAGTTGTAAAATATTGTTATTAATTCAAGACGTTTTACTTCAGAGATTTTCTTTGTCAGAAAATATTCCACATTCATAACAAAATAGTTTGGTTATTAAAAAGTAACTTTATGAATGTAAATCTAAGAAGCATTCGTTCTTTCCCTGCCACAGGTAAAAATCAAGCAGGAGCAAGTAATTCAAAAAGTAAGAAATATGATTTTAAATCTCCTACTGGCGAAATTTTCAGGGGTAGGGGAGTTCGGGACTTTGCTCAAAAATATGGTTTGAATGAAGAATGTCTTTACCTCGTATTAAGCGGCAAAGCCATTGCTCACAAAGGGTGGACAAAAGCTCAAGGCGGCAGAAAGAAAAAAATATATATATATCATTTCTTAGACCCAAATGGTAATTACCATAAAACTTCTCAATTAGGAGATTTTGCTAGAACAAATGGATTAGATAGGAAATCGTTTCATGCTTTAACTACTGGTGTTTTGATTACATACAAGGGGTGGAAAGCTTGTAATGCTAATCAGAATCTTATTTCTACTCCTGTTAAAAGAGGCAAATCTTTTATTCTGCTTTCTCCCGATGGTCAGATTATTAAAGGTTTTAATATTTCTGAATTTGCTAGAGTGCGGGGGTTAATTCCTGGTTGTTTGATTAATCTTCTGCGTGGAGCTAGAAAAACTTATAAAGGATGGAGTGTACCAGATGATGTTGACCTAAATCACCATCAGGATGAGGACGAATTACCAACAATTGACCAGTCAATACAATTAACTATTTCTTTTGAGATTTCACCGGAAATAAAACCAAGCAAACTTCCAAAAACAAAGGAGAAGTACACCAGAACTTGTGACAAGAAAGTGATTGATTCTCCAGTACAACTTTCGCTATTTTGATAAATCAGTGATTGCAATGTCATTTGTGACACCCAAAAAATTCTTAGAGGACAACTTTAAACGTTTATCCCTTCGTAACCAAGGATGCCTCTATCAGTACACCGAAACTAAAAAACTACAGGACGGCTCAACAGCATTGTATCCCCGTGTCATTGGTGAACGTGAGCCAAAACCACCTTTCACCAAACCCGTACTACCACCCAACGCACCAACAGCTGTAGTATTATTCGCTGGGGGCGGCGGGATTGAAGGGGGCATGGTTCAAGCGGGTATTCGTCCGGTTATTGCTGTAGAGCATGACCCCACCAAACCAAAGCTCAGTCAGGCCATCGCTCACACTCACCACCACAATTTTCATGAGTATGGTTGCAAAGTCATTCAGCAAACAGTACAAGAATTAGCACGGACTGGTTTCATCGGATTTCCCCAAAACCCTGACTATCTCCATGCCTCTCCGGTGTGTGCCAACTTTTCTGTTGCCCATACTGCCAAAGCCGGGATTGCTTTTGAAACAGATGATGACCTCAGCGCGGCCCAAGCAGTAGCAGCAGCTCTACGAAAGTTGCGTCCACAGGTCTTCACTCTCGAAAATGTCCCACGATATCAAGATAGTCAAAGTTTCGCCATTATCCTGAACGCGCTGGAATTACTGGGTTATAAGCTTAACTACAGTGTGGTGAACATGGCTGATTACGCATTGCCCCAGGCGCGGAAACGTCTAGTCCTTGTGGCCTGTCAGGATGTAGCACTCACACTGCCACCTACCAGGGGTCAAGTTGGATGGCACTCTGCGATCGCTCACCTCATCCCCAGCATGAGAGATTCCCAACTACTGCCCAAGCAACAACAAGCCGTAGAGCAATTTTTAGCAGCTAATAAACCAACACCACTTCTGATTGAACGGGTTGGGAGACGCAAGTTACCTAAGTGCAAGGCAGGGAAGGAGCCAGCTAACACCATACTGCGATCGCATTTCACCGACCACAAAGGCTGCAACCGCAACAAATTCGCTGATATCTGGTTGCCCGATGGTGCTGTCAAATCTTTGTCTATCCAAGCAGCAGCCATTTTACAAGGTTTTCCATCTTGGTATGAGTTCCCACCACAAACTGGTACGGCTGGCTCAATCATCGGCTACTCTGTTCCACCCAGTTTTGCAACTCAGTTATTCGCACATATACAAAAACAACTGGAGCTTTCTTATGACTAACTCAATCACCACGCTAGAATCCTGCTGGTACATCTCACCACCCTGGGGTCAACAAATCCCGCCGATGGTCATCAGTCTGCTGGAGAGAGTTTATCTGCCTGGTAGAAAAGTATTCGGCTATTGCTGCGGGGTCGAGTGGTCTGATGGTTGGGAATACTCTATCGCTCTTGATCACGATATTGTCTCAGTGCGAGGAATGGAAATCATCACCTCTGGACGACTGCAAGCTGTTTCCGTGGAAAAACCTGTGTTCATGGTGGGCGAATTGGTCAAATTCCAGTTCGCTGGAGATGGCCCGAAGATTCGTACCGTCCTGGGGCTACAGTTGATCAACGGCGCTTGGTTCTATCAAATCGAGTGGAAGTCCCCATATTTGATCGTTCCAGAGGATGCACCGATTTGTATCCTGCCTCAATCCTCCAGCAACCCCAAGCTGAACAGCCGCCTTGCTTGGGTTACTGATTATGATTTGGTGGGGGTATAATATGACAGTTTATACTTCGTACTACGCAGGTGAAGTTAAGGGGGAAGCTGTCTCTATTTCACTCTACCCGCCTCCAAACTGGAAAGGCAAGCATCTTCCTCTGTTCGCACCCACTCCTGAATTGCTCTCTTGGTGGAAGTCTTCAGCTAAAGATGCGATCAGCTACGCTGGGCGGAACGCCATCGCACAAGAACAATACAAGCAAAAATTCCGCGAAATCCTAGACTCTCGGCTTACTCTGATTCAGTTATGGGTAGGCAAGCAAAAAGATAACCCGGAGGATACAACGCTGTGCTGTTTTGAGAAGACTGGGGATTTCTGCCATCGTCATCAGATTAGTGAGGAAGTAGTACAAAAATACCTACCAGAGCTTTGGGGTGGAGAAATTGGTATTTCTCGCCCACAGCTAACTCTTGTTCAAGGAGGGAAAACCACTTATCCAACTCAGGTATTGTCGCTAATCGAAAAGTGCCACTCGTCTGGTTATCCCGTGGTGTGTTATCGCCTCTCTTGCGGCTACTATCAAGTGTCTCTGCACTCTGAGGATTTAGGAGTCTGGTCGGAGTTGGGGGTGCTGGGGGTTCTGTCGGGGTTACAGCATGAGTTCTATCGGGAGCGACTGCTGCGATCGTTAGCTGCATCTGTGTCAGGCTGACGGTGAACTATTTGGAGGGGCTAAATACAAAGATAATAAAATGGTAAACAAGTTTCCTTTCATATTTCATGAGGTAAGTAAATGGTTAAATATGTGTGTAGTTCAAAAGATAGTAATGCTTGGAGTATTTCTTCACAAGATGTAGCGCTACAAACATTTCACACAGAAGAAGAAGCAATTTTGTGGTTTCAACACCAGTATCCAGATAAAAATCTAGTTTTTTCTGGTTATGAATTTGATGGTAATTACTTGAAAAACTATGTATATAATAATGATATTGAACTTGGATATATTAATAAATATTCTTTTTGAAATATTTTTTAGTATGAAAATAAATTAATTTCTTTAATAATGGGATTAATAGACGGGAACTTAATTAAAGAACATATCAAAAATGAATGTCAGCAGTATAAATCTCAACTGCAAGGCAAAGAGATAACAATCATCCGATTTGAAGCTTCAGAAAATCTTCCTCTAGCTAGAAAAGCTCGTTATGAAGCAGCCAGAGTTTCTGCTGAACAAAAAGTAAAGATATTTAACGCTATTGGCGTTAGCTCTAATTATATAATATTGCCTGAAAATAGTCCTGTTGAAGATTTTAAAAATATAATTTACTCAATCAATGACAACGATAAAATAACTACAGCTATTGTTCAATATCCAATCCCCTTCCAATTTCAAGAATCCATTAGACTACTCTCTCCTATTAAAGATATTGATTGTGTAAGGCAACAACCAAATATGCTGTTTCTAGCAGCAGCTACATCTGAAGGAATTGCTAGATTAGTAGAGTCTTATGCTGATTCTCAATCAAAAGTAGCAGTCATAGGAGGAGGTGGTTTCGTCGGTAATGGAGTTATTCAATATCTCGCACAACGAGGGATAGAATCTTTTATTTTAGAAATTAATGACGATAAATCCTTAACTGCTCAAGCAGATATTGTAGTAACTGTAACGGGTGAACCTGGGGCAATGACACAATACATATTGCCTCAGCACAGACTAGTTGTTGATGCTGGGTTTACTCCTACTGTAAATGCTCCTTTAGGTGATATAGATAAGAGTGCTTATTCTATTCCTCAAAATATTACTCCTGTTCCTGGTGGAGTTGGCCCAATAGAAATGGCTATTCTTGCCGAAAGATTTATTAAAATGGAATTAAATATCGAGCTACCCAAATGGAATTACCAGGAGTTATTAGAACAACAAACACAAATAGCCAGAGTTATTGCACCTGTTATTAAAAATTTATTTGACCGCTTAGTTATTAGTGATAGAGATACTAATACTCAGAATTTACAACGGATTGACAAAGATAGACTAGGAGTAGAAGTAGGCGAGTATAAACTTATTTTAAATTTGGCAGATTCATTATTGACATTGACAAGAAATCAGGATACTTTGCCTCTGATAAAATTAGGTTACGGTGATACTCAGATATATCTAGCTAGGGGCTTAACCCAGCAAGATAAGGCCAATTGGTTGAAAATTGGGAATTTTCTTGCACAAAGAGAACAACAAATAATTATAGAACCTGAAATATGACAATCTCAGTTATTACCGCTACATATAATAGACCTCAACAACTTTACACAGTTGCATTTAATAGCTTACTCAACCAAACCGACCATAATTTTGAGTGGGTAGTCATTAACGATGGGTGCAACCAACAAACCAGAGAGATGATTGCTACGCTTCAAGCTCCATTTCCCATAGCTTATGTAGAAATAGAGCATTCATCTACTGGTTTTGGCTTATGCTATGCCCGGAATGCTGGATTAAATCTAGCCACTGGTAGTTTGATTACTTATTTAGATGATGACAATAGCTTTGAGAGAGAATTTATTTGTGCTACTAAGCATTTTTTTCAACAACATGGTTTTGTTAAATACAGTATGGCTATACAAAAGCGTCGTCGTGATGTTGTTCTTCAACATAAAACTATACGTTCCAGTAAAATTTTTACTTCTCCTAGCAACTCCTTCTGTACACTTGATAATCTTATTTCTCAGCAAGAAATTTTTGATAGCAATGGATTCACTCATGTTCATAACTCTACTCCTAAATGGAATCCTAAGTACCAAATATTTGCTGACTATGAATTTCTTCTTCAATGCACCAAGGAATATGGAAATAGTACATTTAAGCTTCACCCCCAAGTTTTAGTCAACTACATACAGTCATCTGGAGGTACTATTGGCCGTTCTCATTATGGTCAGTGGGCGGCAGAATTAAAGCAGATTCTTCAAGATTCTTCTGTTTACTTGCTCCAACCAAGTCATATTGCCCAGCTTGGGCAACTTGCTCAGGCTTACCACTGCAAAGCTCTTGAGCGTCCACCAGCGTTTGTTTAAAAAATAAATTAAATAAACTCTTCATTTTGATAGTGTTTGTGCATTCTGGCTCAAGTTGCGATCGCACTCCTAACGCTCCACCCCCTACTTCTTCCAAGGCAGCTTTGTTCCCATCTCAGTCAATGCCGAGAATACTAGATACATAACAAGCAGACCAGCACTGATAAGAAAAATCACAACGTCGTTATTCATTAGTAAAGAGGTAATTCTAGCTGTCCAGGTGAGGTATTTGACCGCCCTCGCGCCCGACTATGCAGTGAAATATGGCATGGGGTGCAAAGCGGGATTAGGTTTTCTGGTCGGTTATCTTCAGGTGTAAAATTAGCATGGTGTACTGAGAGCGTCATTACTGTCCATTCAGACCGGGACAATCCCTTGGGCTTTTCGTCAGGACGCAAACACTTTTGTCCGCAGTGCCGACATCTCCAAAGGGCTGCTTCTTTGATAGCCAATGCTATTTCGTCCCAATTGTCCGCATAGCGTTTTCTATAGATGGGCATTGCCTACGATACAAACTCAGCAGATGGGGCATTTACTAACTCTACCAATTTTTGGACAGGTGATAAAAGCCAAAGCGCTCGCCCATGATTCAACGGTTTGCATTCACCGTCATTTTGTACTTAAGAATGATTATTTGGCTCATCTTTGCCAATCCCTAATTCCTCTAATTTAGTTTTGACATCTTCCCAGTTATCACCACAGTAGTAATATTTTTTATCTCGAAGATTGGCAAGATAATAACCAGCATTACCGCCATTGATGCGGAACAATTCAATTACTATTTTATTTTTAGTTATGCCAAATAACCTTTCTCAATCGCTTTCAGGAATGGGTTCACCAGTGCGGTTATAAAAAACACATCCATTTTTAAAATACCAAGTCGTACCTTCTCTACGAATAATTTGAAAGTGAAGGGGATGAATAATGCTTGTTGTTAACATAATAAAACATCAATAAAAGCTTCTGGTTTGATTATATTTGAAGAGTTGCGGCTATTAATATCTAGGTTATGAACTACCTTTGTTACTTTGTAATCATGTCCTTTGTATCTAATAAACTCTCCCACAGAAGGAACTCTTGATATCTCAATTTCCTGCAAAGCTATAGAGTCTTTGTCATTAATCTGCCTAATAGTTCTGACTCTTTCTGGTGGAATATTCACTGAAACAAATACAATAGCCACTTGTTTTATCCTGACAGTAATTTTTATTTTATTGGCTATCCTCACCAGATGCGATGGCTTCGCCGATTCGCAAAGCGACCATCGCCTACCACCAACGTAGACCTTTTCGTAATTGCGCTCCCAAACCCTGCTAAAATCCCTTTATTCAAGATATCAACTACCATGTCTGGCAAAGGATTTGGGCAATCCCAACCAAACTGGAATCGGGAGAACGCAGCTTGCAAATCAAAACCAACCTTACCTTAAATACGATTTTTAGCTAGTTATCAAAAAACTTTTAGGAAAAGTTCAAAATATTACTTCTGGCTGGAGGTCGTCTTGCGAACAGTTGCATCTGTAATACGATCAACCAGTCCTGGCACAATTAGCTTTGCCCAAGGGATGATCTTTCCTTTCCATGTCATAATGTGTTCTCGTTTACGCCGCTCCATTGCCCAGATAATTTGACGTACACACTCGTCCACTGACATATTGCCTTGAGTCTCATCACGCGGACTTTTGCCTAACGCTTTTCCATCGGCTCCCAATGCTCGTTGCCGAATGTCCGTTGCCACAAACCCTGGTGAGACGACCAATACATCTACTCCTGTTGAAGCTAATTCAATCCGCAAGGTATCAAAGAAGCCTTGCATAGCGTGTTTACTAGCAACGTAACCTGTACGAGTTGGCACACCTGTTTTTCCACAAATTGACGAAATCGCCACTAAAAGTCCTCGACTGCCTTTCAGGTAGGGTAAGGCATAATGGGTACAGTACACTGCTCCTAGATAGTTCACCTGCATTACTTGCTCAAAAATGGAAATATCTGTTACTTCATCAAACCGTGTCAGCATTCCAATGCCAGCATTGTTAATTAAGACATCAATCCGCCCAAACGTGGAGATCGCTGTTTCTATCAACTGCTGGCAAGCTTCTACTTGAGTTACATCTGTAGGTACTGCAATCACTTTGGCTGGATAGTTTGTGCAAGCAATCAGTGTCTGCTCTAATGCTTCTTGATTACGTGCCGCCAAGACTAAATTCGCGCCCTTCTGGGCTAACGTGATTGCCAAAGTTTGACCAATTCCTGCCGATGCACCTGTGATAACAATAGTTTTATTAGCAAAGCTCATGTCGGTGTTTCAAATCGGATGTACACTGAGTATCAAACAGTTATTCCCATCAGTTGTAAATGGGTTTGCTCTTGTGGCAGGCTGAGTGTTTTGTTTTCTTCCCATGGAGTCCAGTCGCTTTTAGTAAACTGAACATCAGCGTTTGGAATAGGGGGATAGTCTTGTTTAAGAACACAAAGACGGTGATGTTCGTTAATGTATTTATCGGGTTCATGAACATATTCACCGCGATGCTTACGGACTGCTCTTTCGGTCTTAAACCCCTCAATAGGGCTTAACCATCCACCTGTTGAAGCTGCTTTGGCAATTTCACTTAGTTTGGGCAGCATTTGATTGTAAAGTGAGCTAATTTCATCATTAGATAGCTTCCATTCCTGTTTTATGGGAGTTCCATGTGCGCTTAAAAACTGCCATGCAAGATGCCGACATAAAATCGCACTGTTTTTTACCAGTGGATGGCTGAGGTTAGCATTAACCACATCGGAATGATTGCCGGGTATGGGTAAAAAATGGACGTGTGGTTTGATATGTCCGGGATTAAGGCTATCTGGATTGCCACCTTTACCATGTTGGCTTTTAGGCGCAAGAAGTTTCATATCAGTGCGGTCAGTCGGTTGAAAGTTACCACCGTCTGCATCTAAGGCGAGAACTGCTAAATAGTTGCGGACGTTGGGAGGAATGGCTAGCATATCCAAGGTTCTTTTAGTGTAGCCACCTGGTACTGGGTCAACGGCAAATATATTAACGTTGAGAGTATCTTCAAATACTTCAAAAAGCTTGTTGGCAATCTTTAAACAGGTAACAGCCCCCCGGCTCCAACCAATGATGTTAACTGTATCAATGGGTTGGCTCATCTCGAATTTAAGGTGAGTCAGCATCCACACAGCTTTATAGACGTTATCGTCCCACCCATCGCCCAAAGCTCTACCCATTTGTCTCCAAACTTCGGCAGTATTACCCATGAAAGATAATTGAAATTCGTCGGCTTCTTTTTCTCCAAAAAACCAATATTGTTTAGTTCCTTTGAGTGTAAGTCCAGGGTTTTGAGACTTTCCCTTACCTTTTTCTATACCGAAAATAGGATTGAATTTACCCGGATAAGCATGGTGTACTCCACTTGAAGAGTCCTCTGCTGAGACTTCAACAGAGCCAGGGCCTTCGCAGATGAGGTAGGTCGGGTTGTCACACTCCAGGGCAAAGGGCATGGGATTTTCTTCTGTGCGCTCACCCGTCTGAATAATTCTCGCTTCCTTTCCCTCCATTACCATACTCAATTGATTAATTAATTCATCGGGATTGGCATCACGATGAAAGTCCGTGCCGTGGTTAAAGATTGTAAAAACGTTGTGTGACATGAGAACTAGTATTCCAGTTTTTTATTAGTCCAGTCGTCATCGCTGCTAGGATTAATTTTACTCCCAGAGCGATCGCACAAAGCTAGAGCGGAGTATCGTCGCACTCATCACCCCTCATCCCTGAGCCACTCCAGCCCCGTCTGCAATCCCGCCGCCGCACTATAGTAAACCTTTTGCTCTCCGAATATGCCACCTGAACGACTGATGATGCGGAACTGCCAGCACTATCCAGGTGTGTAAAAGACTATTAGGGTGCTGCGGTTGATACAAAGCACTTGGTCAATCTTGATTTGGGACATTTGCTGGTGTTATGAACCCTGAAATATGCACATCCACTAAATATGTATCTGCGTGTTGTTCTTGCTCAAAATAACTTTTAATTCGGGACAGTTAAGGGAATACCGTTGTCTGTGGGTTTCAATCCTAGTATAAATGGCACAGCATTCAATACCCACTCAGACACAGGTGTGTAATTTACTGCTTCTTCCCCAAAGCTAATAGACAGCATATCAGTATGAATAATTCCTGGATTCAGAGGAATAGCTGCCATGCCAGCAGGCAGTTCCTGTGCTAAAGAACGAGTTAGCCCCTCAATTGCCCACTTAGAAGCACAGTATGGTGCAACATGAGCAGATGTAGAGCGTCCCCAGCCAGAACCGAAGTTGACAATAATACCACGCCTTTTTTTCACCATTGCTGGCACGAAATGGCGAATGATATTAACTACTCCTTTGATATTGACATCTATTAACTGAGAAAATTCTGCGGATGGTATTTCCCACAAAGGTGCTGGGTAATTAATAATTGCTGCGTTGTTAATCACTATATCTGGCGGTTCATATTTGTTCAGTACGTGTTCTGCCCAGGTTTCTACTTGCTGTTCATTTGCTACGTCCACAGCCGTGAAATCGTTGGGCGCACTAAATTTCTGGCGTATTTTCTCAATAGTATTTGATGAACGAGCGCAACCAATCACTGTATGCCCCTGTTGAATAAAACGCTCAGTCATCGCGTAGCCTAAACCTTTGCTTACGCCTGTAATTAAGATGAGTTTGGTCATACTTTGCTAAAATCTAGTCTCGATACTTTGGAATAGTGGTAGTTGAATCCCCTGGCATTCTTTGATATTATCCAGATTTGACAGTGAAATCCCTAACAACCTAATACGGTGATTCTCTAGTTCTATCGATTCTAGTAATTCTTTAGCTATCGTCAAAATTGGATCGATTTCCCTAATTGGCTTCAATAAAGTTTTACAAAGTTTTACTCCGCGTAATTTGCCTATAAAAGCAAATGTCATCAAGGTTGCGCGATTGTCGGCAGTGATCGCGGGAATTGGTTCTGTCTTTGGGTACAGGCTTTTAGTCAAAGGGATTGCAAACATCATAAATTATTGGCGCAGCTAAACCTTGAGAAAGAAAGCTTATGATGCTCGATACCTCCTCGGAAACTCAGGCAACCATTCGCAAAAGCACAAGCTGGATTATTGCCCTGAGCATTGTGCTGATTGTTTTGGGAATTATCGCCATACTCATACCCATCGTCGCCACAATTGTTTCTGTTTCGGTCTTTGGGTGGATCTTTCTAGTTGCAGGTATTGTCCGACTGGTGAAATCGTTTCAATCCAAACCGATTCGTGGATTCTGGCTGGGTCTTTTGGTAGGGATTGTTTATATCATTGCCGGTTTAATTCTTCTAAGTAATCTTTTAGCGGGAGCAGTTACTCTGACACTAGTGTTAGCCAGTATTTTTATATTAGAAGGAATTTTGGAAATTATTGCCAGCTTTAAGGCTCGGACTGGTAGTCATTTGTCCTGGCTGGTATTAGTAGATGGTATGATTACCCTGATTTTAGGGATTTTTATTTTGTATAGTTGGCCGAATAACTCGTTTTGGCTCATTGGATTATATGTTGGGATTAGTTTGATCTTCAGTGGTACATCACTGTTGTCGATTGCCACTGCCACCCGCAAAGCATTGGTTGAAAACTAAGTATTGTTCTAAATTTAGCGATGAGAATGACAACAGTAACTGAATCTACTTACAAAAGCAAAGGTAAAAGTTGAGTGAGCCAGACTAAGCGATCGCCACTGTTGCACCCATCTGGCTCACCCAGCAGTTGCTGCACTAATTTTGGCAAAGCATGAGCGATCGCGCTGTAGAAAATATTACGCTATTTCTTCGCCTTCGGGTCAATTTTGTACTCCCTCTCCATCGCCGCCAACAGCTTCGCCTGCAACGCTGACAAATACGGTTTAGTCTGCTTCCCCAATCCCTGCAACAGCCAATCTACTGCTTCATCACGGCTGGACACTTCATGCAAGCGCCGCAATCTCAAACACAACTGCTGCATGAACTGACAATCTTCCTCCAGCAGTTCCAGTGACTTCAAGTGTTCTACTTTTGCTGTGTAGTCACCATCCCAGCACTGCACGGTACAACTGTATTCCCCTACGTGAGTAATTACACCCCAGTAGCTGCTTTTACCCCTTAAGTCTGGATTGTCCTTTGGCTGAATGATACATATTTCTCCCAGATGGTAGGGATTTGGTACTTTAGTTCGCTCACGGATTTTATCTACAATGTCCTTAACTACCCGACCGGAAGGAACTTTCCCACCAACTTTGTCTACTGCCTGCTCCCAAACACTGGCTTGCTCATTCGGTTCTAACTCGGCTTTAGCTAAAGGACGTAATTGACGTTCATTACTCGGCATGGGAATTTGCCGACCATTGGTCGGCAAATATTTTTGCAGATTTTCATATACAGTAGTCGCCGAAATTTTCAAGTACGCTGCATCACGACTATATCCAAAGCGATCGCGGCAATACTCCTCAAAGGTTTTGTGCGTCGAACGGTACAACTTGCGATCGCGCAATTCCATAAGCGCTTTCCCCGCCTCATAAAACGCTCTCTCTACTTTTCGCTCCAAGTGCAGGCGATCGCGCTGTTCCTCCTCGGTCATCTCTGGTACTTCGACAGCCGCCACATCAATGGTGATTGATAGTGGATTATGCTCCTGTTGGCTATCTTTTGCTGCCTCCAGTGCTGGTTTCGGCTTTTTGCGAGAGTTGAGTTTGTTCATTGCGCCACCTCCTGTCCAAAGGTGGTTGAATCAGTATTCACTTGTGTCATGATGGTAGATGGTTTTTTAATCTTCCCCCAACCTGTTTGATAGGCTGGGGTTTTTCATTGCTTTTTATATTTTGCAGCCTAAAAAGCTTAATCAAACATGAAACCTACCAAAAAACCTGAACTTCTCACTCTCAAAAAAGCCACAGTTCCTAAACCAGAACATGAACAAATTGAGGAAATTATTGCTTCAGAACCAATCGTTAATCCACAACAATTTGTAAATGTAGAAAGCCAAGCCACAGAATATCTTCCAAGCTATGCTCCACTGCAAGACTATGGTATGACGCAATCTGCTGCTAACTCCGGTTGGCAACCTTCTGATATCTGGCGCGAATTGCGTATTGATGCTTGCTGTGATTGAATTATCGCACTCATGCGATCGCAGAATGCCTGACTTGCTGATCATATATATCACATCTATCTTTGGATATATTTCTCGGCAGAGTAACTCGCCCGATAATAAAGAATCAATCGGAATCAACATTAAACTCCGCCTAAATGTTTAAGTTGATTGCCAGTTCTTTTATTATCATTGCTTTGATTTTTGCCCTGCTCATCCCATCAATTGTCTTCAAGGAGACTGTAGATTACAACAGCTTCGGCAAAATTAAAATCGGTATGACACCATACAACCTCTCTTGTTTAGGCTTCCCTGAGTTTAAGCATCTCCTACATTTGATGAACAAACCTGTAGTCCAAAAATTACGTACAAAATTCTGTTTATTAACAAACTCTACTCCACTAGCTTGCTGTATATACGTATGTACAGCTTATGCCCTGAGAGCTTTTTTACTCAACTAAAAACTTTTTAAACATCCTCTAAAAAAATAATTATGAATACATGAAATTGAGTGCTAGAAAATTCACTATATACATTCACTTTTATCTATTGTTTAGCTTTATATTTCTTATTTATATGTATAACTTTTGGTAGATGAAATATTTTCAATATTTTGGATACGTACTGGAAATGTTGATTAATCATCGTTTTTTCTTAAAATCAGGCTTAAAATTATGATCTTCACTTGATTAATTTTTCGTAATATGTCAAATTTTAGATATTGCTTTTAAAATGATATAATCTTTACCATTGTTTATCAATATTCTTTGCCAAGTAATAGTGAAAGAGTATATAGAAAGAAGAAAAACATTTGTGTTTCTCAATTTAAATGTAAAATTCTTATTGATATGAGATCCTAATTACTCATTTAGTATTCCAAATGCAATGCTCACTTTGAATGATTGTACTGGCTACTAGTATGGTTAGTTTTGTTAAAGGCTAATCGCTGACAATAAAATACAAATATTTTTCAAAAATGCCTTTTTTGGCATCCTTTTTTCTAAAGAAAAACTACTCCAATTTTGTTAAATACTATTACAACAACTTATGGCTCGCATCTGTAATACCATCCGTATTCACAAACCAATTGAACAAGTTTTTGATTATGTAACTACACCAAAATATTGGACAAAATGGCATCCCTCGTCACTTAGTATTAGTGGCGCAACAGACCACTCGTTAGAAGTAGGTGAGCAAGTAGAAGAAGATTTTGTAGTAGCTGGATATCGTGGACGTGTCACATGGACAGTACAAGAGCGAAAGGCTCCCCACAAATGGGTAATTGATGGTCGAGTAGGAACAAAGAGTAGCGGAACAATTACCTACACACTTATACCTTACTCAAATGAAGAAACAACTTTCGAGCGCGAATTTACTTACTTTACTGTCAATTTTTTATCAATGCTGCTTAATTGGCTAGTAGTAAATCGTCGGATTAAATCAGAGTCTAAAGAGTCATTAAAACGATTAAAAGAAGTAATTGAAAGAACTATTTGAGGATAAAATATTCATAAAAATTCTTTGATAAAAATGAAATTTAAAATAAAACAGTATAAAAATAGGTTGTGGATTACTCAAGGCATTAGTCTATACTGTCTATTATTTTCAACTCCAGTTGTTGCACAAATCATTCCTGACTCTACTCTCCCTAATAATTCTATTGTTACAACTCAAAAAAACACTGATATTATTAATGGAGGAACACAAGCAGGAAATAATTTATTCCATAGCTTTAAAGATTTTTCAGTTTTAACTGATACAATAGCTTTGTTTAATAATAATTTAAATATTCAAAACATTATTAGCAGAGTTACTGGTAACAATGTTTCTGATATAAATGGATTAATTCAAGCTAAGGGAGCAGCTAATCTATTTATAATTAATCCTAATGGTATTATTTTTGGTTCTAAAGCTCGACTAGATATTGGTGGTTCTTTTTTAGCAAGTACTGCTAGTGCATTCAAGTTTGTGGATAACCTACAGTTTAGTGCTGAAAATCCTGAACCTTCATCTGTATTAAGTATAAATTCACCACTGGGCTTGCAATACGGAAAAAATCCTAGTGCAATTCAAGCTTTCGGCGATGGGCAGGGAACAAGGGAAACAACTGAACTGATTGATACAACAAATGCTTTACGGGTGCAACCAAATCAGACCTTAGCATTAATAGGCGGCGACATAACCTTGCAAGGAGCAACGCTCAAAACTAATGGAGGACGTGTAGAATTAGGTAGTGTTATGGGAGAAACTCTAGTCAGGCTTGTCCCTACAGCTAAAGGTTTTGCTTTGAATTATGATGCGGTCAAACAAAATCTTGGGAATATCCAATTATCTCAACAAGCAACAGTAGATGTTAGTGGAGAAGAAAGTGGAGACATTCAAATTAGAGGAAGGCAAATAACTGTACGAGATGGTTCTCAAATTGAAGCTAGTGCTTTGGGAGTGGAGCCAGGAGGAAAAATAGAGGTAAGCGCTACAGACTTTATAGGATTAAACGGCACTTCAGCAAACGGTCGAGTTCGCAGTGGTATTGCTTCTACCGTCTATCCAGGAGTTAAAGGTAACAGTGGTAATTTAATTTTAGAAACTAGGCATTTAAGTGTTCAGGAAGGAGCATCAATAGGGACATTTACCCTTGGTGAGGGACAGGGAGGCGATTTAACAATAAAAGCTTCTGAATCTGTAGAGGTTTCTGGTTTTTCGTCTATTAATCCTCGAAATATCAGCACTATTTCCAGCACAGCTTTTAGCTCTGGAAATGGAGGTAATTTTTCACTATCAACTGGTAAATTAACTATTAAAAATGGAGCAACTTTAGGTGTTGCAATTTTTGGTGTAGGACAAGGAGGAAACGTAAACATAAATGCAACTGATTTTATCAAAGTTCATGGAGTTTCACCATTATTGTCTCCTAGCTCTTTATCCAATACGACTTTCTCTAATGGAAATGCAGGTAGTTTGAAAATTAGTACCTCGAAGCTAATAATTATGGATGGAGGTTCTGTCAATACTTCCACTTTAGGAAGAGGCAACGCTGGAAATCTTTCTGTTAGTGCTTCTGATTCCATACAAATAAGTGGCGAGATACAAGGAACTAATTCGTCTATTGCGAGTAATTTATCCTCATCTGGAGTCGTTACAACTTCTCCTGTTCGACAAGTATTTAACATATCTCCAACTGCGGCTGGAAAATCTGGAGAATTAATAGTTCATACTAAGAGAATAAGTATTACAAATGGTAGTATTATTAGTGTCAGAAATGATGGTTTAGGTGATGCAGAATCCCTGAAAATTAATGCAGAATCTATTATTCTAAATAATCGAAGTCGTATTACAGCATCAACCGTCTCTGGTAATGGCGGCAATATTCTTATAAATACACAAAACATATTGTTACGTAATAACAGCATCATTACCACAACTGCTGAGAATAACGGCAATGGCGGCAATATCAATATCAAGACAAATAATTTAATTGCTCAAGGAAATAGTGCTATTACTGCCAACGCCTTTGAAGGACGTGGCGGCAATATTCAAATCAACACTAAGGGACTTTTTCTATCACCTGACAGCCAAATTATAGCTAGTTCAGAAAGAGGAATTGATGGGACAGTTGAAATAAATGCAGATACTTATTTAAATGAAGTTCCAGCTAAACCAGAAGTAGTCCTACAAACACCTAAAATTACCTCAATCTGTCTGGGAAGAGCGAGTGGAAATAGTGAATTCTTTATCACTGGCACTGGTGGTTTAGCAACCAATCCAGAAGATTTACCAGATCCTCAATCAATATGGACAAGAAACTCTAACAAGAAAATTTCACAATTAACGATATCAGATAATACTACAGAAATTGTAGAAGCTCAAGGATGGATCAAAAATCTTGATGGCTCAGTCACACTCACCGCCCACGCTAATGTAGTTAACCCTGATACAACTCAATCTGCTAGTTCTTGCAAGTCTGACACAAACACCACAAGTTAATGATTAGAAATCGATATCTACGGACATATCTGCTGATAGGTATTACTAGTTTTTTGATAGTTATCACTCAACCATTAGTCTTACTAGCGCAAGCTATTATTAACCCACTACAACAAGCGGAAATATTAATCCAAACAGGACAAGAACAATTAAATCAAGGTCAAGTATCTGAGGCATTGCAAAGTTGGGAACAAGCAACGAAAATTTATCGTCAATTAAGAGATGATGAAGGAATTACAGGCAGTCTCATCAATCAAAGTGTTGCATTACAATCTTTAGGTTTATTTCCTCGTGCCTGCAATATTTTGGTAGAAGCTTTAAAATTAAACCCTGGCATCTGTGATACATACCCAAGACAAGCTACTGAAGAAGTACAACTACTAGCCATTATTGAAAAACAAACACCTTCATCTTTGCATCTGTTAGGATTGCAGAATTTAGGGAATGTTTTACGTAGGCTAGGAAAACTTTCGGAATCAGAACAAGTATTGCAGACGACTCTACGGCTATCTCAACAAACATTCACTTTTGATAACAGTTCAATTTTATTAAGCTTAGGTAATACTAAATTCACCTTCTATAAACTCTTAAAAAGTAAATATTCTCAAATAGAAGAACCAGTTTTTCAAAAAAAAATATTTCATCTAATCCAACAAAAAGCATTAGAAGCAATTGATATATATCAACAGATTAACAGTCATTATCATACTTCTACTAATGTCAAACTACAATCTCTACTTCAGAACTTGAATTTAATTTTAGATTTTCAACAATGGTCAAATAATCATCAATATGAGAATCAGATTAGAAGTATTTTTAGTCAATTATCAACAAATAAAGAGTTATTTGAGCAGCTATCAGTTAGTGAATCTATTTACTCTCGCCTAAATTTCGCTAATAGCCTGAATAAAATACTCTCTATCAGCAACTTATTGCACCTATCAAGGAATATCTTCCATCTTCTGGTACACTACTTTTTACCCTTGATAAATTCTTTCAAAGTATTCCTATGGGTTTACTGCATAATGGCAAAGATTATTTAATCCAGCAGTACAGTATTGCAACAACACCAGGCTCTAGAATCCGACCCCCTAAATCCTTAACTCAAGAACAATTCAAAGCCTTAATTGCTGGACTCTCTAAAACTAGCCCCAGTTTTCATGCTCCTAATGCTCCCCAAGATTTAACACCTTTACCTGAAGTCGAAAAAGAAATAGTCGATGTCAAACAACAAATTAATAATTCAACCAAATTACTTAATGAGGATTTTACAAGTCTTAGATTTCAACAAGAGTTAAAAGCTGCTAAATTTCCTATTGTTCACGTTACTACCCACGGTCAATTTAGCTCTGACCCTGAACGAACGGTACTTTTGGCTTGGGATAAACCTATTAACATTCGAGAATTTGATGGTTGGCTGAAGGTACAAAATAATCAAGACCCTATAGAATTGTTGGTTTTAAGTGCCTGCCAAACTGCTAAAGGCAACAAACGCTCTACTTTGGGTATCGCTGGCGTTGCTGCACAAGCTGGCGCACGTACCACAGTTGCTAGTCTGTGGCTAGTAGACGCAGAATCTACAGCTATGCTTGTCGAAGAATTCTATAAAGGTCTTAATCACAACCTCACTAAAGCAGAAGCTCTCCGACAAGCTCAATTGAGCTTACTATCGAATCCTCAGTATCAACATCCTTATTACTGGGCAGGATTTATTCTTGTTGGCAGCTGGCTTTGATTCAGCGATCGCAAACGTTCCTGAGCGAGTACTACTTCTTCCGAGTTCTTTTGAAATCTGGCTAGTTGAAGCGCTTTTGTATATGCACTCTTAGCCTTTTTGGGCAACCATGCTTCTATATAGCGATCTCCTAATGTTCTGTAAACAGTAGGATTTAAACTACCTGCTGCCACTCGCGCTTCCAAAGTCTCAATTGTTGTGTTGAGGATGCGCTTAGACATATAAATTGTATCCAAATCAAGATACGCTGCTTGGTCAGGGGGCAATCCCAATTTTTTTATTTGTTCAACTGCCTGATTAATTTCTCTGATTTGTTTTTCACGTAACAAATGCACAACTAAAGTTTCAGCACTGATGGGATCTATACCTTTGTTTGCGATCACTACAATTTTAATCGCAGTCCCATAAACTAATTCTGGTTTATCTTCAGGGTAGGCTAATGTTGTGCCTTTTACCTCTTTTTCCCAACGCACATCTCCATTCTTCACTTGTACTGAATAGCTAGTCGCTCCCTGCACTGCCGACCACGATATTAAAGGACGATTATCTATCAATATTTGGCCGTAGGGCTGAATGATCCTTGGCGTGTTCTCATCTTCACCTGGCCCCTTGCGATTTGGGCAGCTTTGTCTGTTTATTGGTGTACATCTTCGTACTGAAGAAACCTCCACTGCCTTACAGATGTTTTGAACATCAAAAACACCAGCCTGTTCTAGTTCTAAATACTTTTTACTGGAATAGCACAGTAGCTCAACTGTAGCACCTTCTTTTGGATAAATTTTATCTCCTGGACATAACAAACTACCAGATCCTAAATAACGATCACCTGCACTGATAATTCGACCAATCGGCTCAATACAATGAGGCTTAGTTAACTGTTGGTTTTGCCCCATAGCTCTGCTTAGACTGAAAAACAGTATTATTGATGTGATAACTATAAATTGAGCAGTGAAGATTTTTTTTCTTTCAGTATAAGATACAATCTGCATAGTAAGTTTTGATTTTAATACTCATATTATTGAGCATATCAATATTTTGTATAAAATTCATTCCTCTGGTACAAAATCTCCTAATAATCTCTTTAATATTTGTAATCGCCAACGTTGAACTTCCGGCAGATTAGAATCTACAATTAAGCAAACTTCCCATGATATTCTCGCTGCATTAATTTCATTTACAGCTTCTTGTACTTGTGCTAGTAAACAAAAAGTATCAGTTCTTTTAAAGTCTAACTTTTTTGCTTTTTCTAAATTTTTCTTTGCTTCTTGATATTTTTTTTGTTCAAATCTCGCCCAACCTATACTCTTATATAAAGCTGCTTTTAGTTCAGTTTCTTTGGCTTTTTGTAATCCTGATTTAGCTGTCTTAATAGCATCTTCATATTTTCCTTGTAGATTTTGGATTCTCGCTAAATTGCTGATAGCATCTAAAGCTAATTCACTATTTTTTATAGCTAACTTATATTGCTTTTCTGCTAAGTCATATTTACCTAAATCATCATAAAAATTTCCTAAACCATAATGAGCTTCCCAACTATTAGGTTTTAATTTGAACAATACTGCATAACTCTTATCAACACACCCAAAATCTTGTAGTCTTTGACACAATAATCCTAAATTATTATATGCAACATCATTTTTAGGATTAAATTTAATAGCTAGTTCATAATATTTTTTGGCATCTTCAGGCGAAATATTCCGACGATCTGCTTGCTCAACATAAAATTCAGATACTAATTTTGTTACTTCAGGTTCAAAATTAACTGCTTTGTGGAAATCGCTTTTAGCATCATCAAATCGATTTTCCTGTTGAGCCTTTTTCCCTTGGTTTACTAAATACTCTGCTATTATAGGACGTGATACATTATATAAACTCACCAAACTTACTGAACCTAAAATAATCACCCCAATTTTGAACCATTTTGATTTAATTACTCGATTAATCTTAGATTGCAATGGTAATTGTTCCAACTTCTGCATTATTATTTCAGTAGTCTGCGGACGCTGAGTTGGAGACTTTGCCATCAATTCATCCAAAAAATCAGCAAATGGTTTATCAATCTGTGGTGCGTGTTTTCTCCAGTTTAATTTTCCTGTTTCTATATCTTCGGATATGTTAATTAATGGTACACCAGTAACTAAAGTTACTAAAGTCCGGCCTAAAGCATAAAAATCTGACTGTGGCACTGCTTTACCATGAATTTGCTCTAACGGTGTATAACAAGGTGTAGCTACAGAGGTTATTTCATAGCTACCCATCCTTGTACTCGTTCCCCCACTAGCACTGATTTTCGCCAAGTACGTGTCAGTAATTCGTCTTACCGCCCCAAAATCTACTAATGCTAGTTTTCCGCTTGGCTGAAGAATTATATTAGAAGGTTTTATATCTCTGTGGAAAAACTCTGTATGGTGTACTATATCCAAAATTTCCACTAGCTGCTTGAACCAATCTATTGCTATTGATTGTGAAATCTTGTCATTTGACTGCAACCATTGCGCCAAATCTTGCCCTTCAAATTTATCCATCACCAAACACCTCAATGTAAACGGGCTATTGTTTGGCTCAAAAATAAAAAAGTCATCTACGGTGCTGTATGGAACGCATGGATGGCGAAGTCTTCGTAAAGCTATCGACTCTCGCTCAATCATTCTTACTAACTGGGGATCGTTCCACTTCAGAACTTTCATCACTCGCCGCTTAGGTTCTTCCCACTTATTTCCTGCATCCTCCACTTCAAAAATTTCAGTATAAGTAAGCAGATTTTTTGTTGACCTCAATGGTCTAAGCAGGCGAAAACGCCCATTCAGTACCAGAGATGTCCCACAAGCAAGACAATTCTCTGCATCTTCTGGATTTTCTCTAGCTTCGCACAGTGGGTTTATACAATAGCTGGGCATTCACATCCTAATAGGATTCCTATATATAGTTAGTAACTGTATTTATCCAAAATCAGTCTAAGTCACAAATAGGGGGTTATGGGTAGTGAAAACCTCATTGTTCAGGACTTGTATCCCAAAGGTTTTTGGGACTATCTCTTTTCTTACACTACACCCCGCCACAACGGGGCTTTATCAACCACCCCACCTATAAGTTACCCATAGGATAGGTTTTTAGGCTCTCTCAATAAAAATTTTTAACTTCTACCTCAGTTAAGTAGCTAAAATGCTAAAGATACTGTATCATTTTCTCTCAGATGCTTTCAGATAAATTATGGCAGTTTTAGCTAAAATTTTATGAATTTCACAACAAATGTTCCTGAAAGTCAAGAGTATCCACAAAAAGTAACCACAGCAACCTATGAGATAGCCTTAGAGTTCGTAAATCAACTAGTGCTTCAGGCAAGGGGAAAACCCTTGACTAATCCAGAAATTATCGTCATCAGAGGAGCTTGGAACGGGCAAAACTACGAGCAGATGGCTGAAACATCGCCATATAGTCTTAATTATTTACAACGTAGAGTAGCTACTAGGTTATTTGAACTACTCAATGAAATTTTTGAAGAACAACTATGCAAACGAAATTTGCGAAGTTTTTTAGAGGCTTATCTTGGTCAAGATAAAGTATTGACTATTCCGGGAGGACAACTACCTGATATACATAACTTTTATGGACGGACAAAAGAATTAAACCTTCTTAAAAATTTAATTACACAGCAGCATTGTATAGCATTAGTAGGGGTTGCAGGTATTGGCAAAAGTACATTAGCAGCCAGACTCTTAACAGATGCCAGTAAAGAGTTTAAGTCAAAATTTGACTGTTTACTTTGGAAATCAGTTGCTCATACACCCAGAATCGAAGAGTTAGTTACAGAATTACTGGAAATACTAGAACCCCAATTCAACCAGCCCTCATCTACACAAGCAGCAATCACATTGTTGCTTAAGCATTTACAAAAAAAACGTTGTTTATTAGTTTTAGACGAATTTGAAATTTTTCATCAAAATGTAGAGTCAAAATTTTTAGATTATCAATTTTTTATTCGTCGTTTAGTCGAAGAAAACCATAAAAGCTGTTTGATATTAACTAGCAGATTTTTATTAGAAGAATTTGATGATGTAATTAATAAACAGTTTTTTCAAGTCATTAGAGTTGAGGGATTAGATACAACTGCTGCAATGGATTTTTTGCATAGCAAAGGAGTAAGTAATCCCGAAAAATGTCGGCAATTAATCAAGACCTATCGTGGTAATCCTTCAGAAATGGAAGCAGCATTAAATAGGGTTTCTCATTTCTTTGGAAATCAAGATAATTTTTTTGAAAATCCCACAACTCTCATCAGTTTTAGATTTGAAACAATGCTCAATCAGATTTTTGGTGGAACACTGAGCAATGTTGAGAAGCAATTTTTAATTTATTTAGCTGAAAACCTAGTTCCAGGAGAATATGTCAACTTTACAGATTTATTAAAGGACTTCAATTCTCGAAAAGTAGTATCAACTCTAGAATTGATTAAAAATTTAGAAAAACTTGAAAGACTCTCTTTGATAGAGTCTCATAAAAATCCAATCACTAAAGAAATTAGTTTTACACTCCAACCAGTTGTAAAAAAGTACATTATGACAGATCCACTAGGATTAGTTCATTCATCTGACAGTTCATCACCAACAGTTATAAACTACAAGGGGCAGAATGCTATTGCATCTTAACAGAGGTTGCTATCCATGATTTTAGGAAAACTAGAAGTAACTATAAAAATCAACGAACTACCTCAAGCCAAAATAGTAGAAAACAATTGGCAACAGTTTGATATTGATTGTGACGGACGCATCATAACACTCACAGTTAAACCAAAGATTTGGAGGAAGCTATCCGATGCTGCAAGTAACTATCCCCAGTGGGTAGCAGCAATATCCGGTAAAATCGGTCAGCCAACTGAGCATGGGTTCGTCTTAGATGAACCCAATATACAAGTTTTCGAGCGCCAGCCCAAAGAATCAACAATTACACTGGGACAGCTTGAGAAAACCCTACTAACGGGAAATTTTTCCCAAACAAAGGAGGTGAAGAAAATCAACAATCTTGCTGGATGCGAAAATAACCGAAGTTCTGTAAGATCAAGTTTGTCAACAAGTCAACCAACAATGGAGGAAAACAAGACACACATAAAAATTTAAAGGGCAAAACGTACTAAGGAGTACTGCTTTGCCCAGAAATCAGACAATTAAATAATTTCAGAGCGGGGTTAATCTCGGAATGACTAAGAGAGTGGCGTATAGTTTGGCGACTCGAAACCACTAACTTGTCAAGAAGATCCCACGCTGCTTTACTTTGCCATTATAACCAAAAGCGAAAAGTAGAGCTAATTTCTACGTCTTATTTTTGGCAAATTGGCAAAAAATTTATATTTACATTAAATAACTTTTTGTAAAGCAGCACCTCTCTGAAGCTGAAAACCATAGCTATCAGAGGAATCTACTGTGTTAAATGACCAATGCCCACAAGAAGAATCGGGTATTGGGGAGCAAGTGTTGTCTGAGATTTCAGATACTACATTTTCTGAATACCCCAATAATCTCACTGCCGCCGAGTACCATGAGCTAACAGTGGGCAGTGCTATTCATCCATCGCTGATTGAACGCAACTTTTCTCACATTGAAGGTGAAGCAGTCTACGATTATCTATTCATTTCTACCGCTATCCCCCGAAAAAACGCAGGTCGAGTTACAGATGGATTCTTGAGAGCGTATCAATATGTGACGACTGGAGGAATATGGATATCGGGGCTAGACCCCTTCAATAACTGGCGACCAATGGAGTGGGGACGGTTTAAACCTACCAATCCCCGAATTGATTTAGAAAAAGGTAAGCCTGTTAAGTACGAGTCACCACCCAAAACTCCAAACCGAGTTACTTACTTCGATGTATCCGACTATGTTTGGGACTTGGTAGCACAACGGTATAACATCAAGCGATATCACTCCCCTCTAGCACTGCGATTACAAGATAAATACTTTATTGATGCAGGGGGGCAGAAGGGCCGGGGGGCAGAGGGGCAATTCTTGTATAAGTCCTCTCCCCTGCTCCCCCTCTCCCCTGCTCCCCTGCTCTGTTTCTGGGAATGGGTACAGCAACACCCCGAAATTCCGATCATTCTTTGTGAAGGAGAGAAGAAAGCAGCCTGTTTGCTAAGTTTGGGATTTGTAGCGATCGCACTCCCTGGCATTTGGAACGGACGAGTGGGACGCAAGGATTTTGACGAAAGACTGCACCCAGACTTGTTACCACTAGCCCAGCCGGGGCGCAAGTTCCAAATTCTGTTCGACTACGAAACCAAACTAAAAACCCGTTGGTCAGTTTTTCAAGCAACGATGCGGACAGGCATTGCAATTGAGGCGGCTGGATGTGTTTGCGAAGTAGCATTACTGCCAGGCCCCGAAAAAGGTGTGGATGATTTTGTAGTCGAGCGAGGGGAAAATGCCAACACTTTACTAACAGCGATCGCCAACGATGCCCTGTCACTCAAAGATTATCAAAGCTCATTTTTGGTGAAGCACCGGGGGTTGAGGAAGTACAAACCACAAATCATCGTAGATGTACAATACTTAACTCAAGCGCTGTTGGTGAAAGAGGAGGAAGAGAGCAAGGGGGCAGGGGAGCAGGGGAGCAGAGGGGCAGAGGGGCAGAGGGGCAGAGGGGCAGAGGGGCAGGGGGTAGGGGAGAGAACTTGCTGCAAGATTCTCCCATGCCTGATAAATCTATATTCTCGGCTTCCATTTACCGCACTGACAGCACTGACTCACCCAGAAAGTACAGACTGCTCAAAGCTCACAATCCCCAACCAAAATATTTTGTCTTCCCTCGTTCAGGATTGGTAGTCTTGATTAGCGACATGGGAACTGGTAAGACTGAACTCATGCGCCAGTGGCGGGATGCTCACCCAGATGAAAGATTTCTTAACAATGGGCATCGGGTCAACCTGCTGAAAAATCTAGCTGTTCGCCTGGAAACCGCAATGTACTCTGAACTTGGCTATGTGGGCATGACCAAAGCTACAGCACTCAGCATCACTATCGACAGCTTACACAAGCTCAATACCCAGGCATTAACTTATGGTTGTGTCTTCATTGATGAGACTTGCCAATACTTGACGCACTTGTTACTCAGTAAAACCTGTAAGGAACATCGCGCCGCCATCTTGGAAGTACTACATTATATTGTCTACAATGCACCCCTTGTGGTAATTGCCGATGCCCACATGGATGATGTGACTATTGACTTCTTCCTCGCCATGCGACCCGTTGGCGAACAACCCGTGATTATCAAAAACGAGTGGAAGAACGGCGATCGCACTATTTATTGGTACGAAGGTGATGATTCATCCGCCCTGGTGGCTCAAATCTCGGCGGCGCTAATGGCAGGGCAGAAAATCATGGTGGTGTCCGATTCAAAAAGATTCATCAAGAAACTTGAAAAGATGTTTAGTGTGCAAGTTGAAGAAGAAGCAGGGGATCTCTTAGCAGGAGGACAAGGGGAACAGCTTTCTCCCTGCTCCTTGCTCCCTGCTCCCTTGCTCAGTTGTCCCCCTACACCCCTAAGAATATGGTCGATTCACTCCGACAATTCTGGTAGTGAAGAGAATGTAGCCTTCATTAAAGACATTACCAATGCAGTCAAAAACTTAGATGCACTGTTTACTTCTCCCAGTTTGGGAACTGGAGTGGATATCCCCGACTATCATTTTGATTTGGTATTTGGTGTATTTCATGGCGTTTCACAGACGGCGACTGAGTGCGCTCAACAGCTGTGGCGCTATCGCCCAAAAGTTCCGCTTCATGTTTGGGTAGCGAGCAAACCTCCCTTTGGTTACCTCGACACCAACCCTACCAAGATTAAAGAGCAATTACTTCAAACCAACGAAATGACGGCTTTTCTCTTGCGGATTGACCGCGAAACAGGCAAACGGGGTGCTGAAAAAGATTGGGCATTGGACGCTTACTGTCAAATTAAAGCAGCCCGTCACCAATCTCTCAACAATTTACGTGCTGATCTGCGCGATTTATTAACCCAAATGGGCAATACTATCATGTCAGTGGGTGATGAGAATGATGCTCAAGCTTGGGAATATTTGAAAAATGCGGCGGTGGCTCTTGATACTGCCCATAATCATGCTGTCTCTAGGGCTAATAATATTTCTAAAAGTGAGTACCGCTCACGTCAAAGTAAGGATTACTTATCACCTGAAGAGATTTACGAGTGTGAAAAATTCCGTATTCAAGATGCTTACGGTATGGAAGTTACGGAATCTTTAGTAGAGAAAGATAACGGCGGTCGATTAATCGCCGCGATCGCATCCCTGGAAGGCATTCTTTCACCACCATCGGCAATGGTCGTTGAGGAGAGTACCAACAAGCAATACCCTACACCACCAGTCTTTGTCAGTCAAAAAGACCGCACCGAGCGAGACAATTTACCATTTTGTATGGACTGGGGTAATTATTCCGCCAAGTGGTTAGCTCGGTTTAACCTGGGGCTGCATGACATTCTCAAGCGTTTAGTAGCAGGTGCGGAAATTACATCTCATGATCCACATCTATTAAATATGACAGCGATCGCACTTAATTGTGCAGCCCATATCAAAGCTATTCTTGGTTTTACTATTCCCCCCAACTGTCAACCTATCTGGCTGTTGGGGGTTTTGTTAGATCAACTGGGGCTAAAGCTGAGTTATCGCAAGTTTGGCTCGCGTGGT
Source organism: Nostoc sp. TCL26-01 (assembly GCF_013393945.1). Classification (NCBI taxonomy): domain Bacteria; kingdom Bacillati; phylum Cyanobacteriota; class Cyanophyceae; order Nostocales; family Nostocaceae; genus Nostoc; species Nostoc sp. TCL26-01. Next base: position 48,419 of record NZ_CP040298.1, on the reverse strand, counting down.
CAACAAGTGAAAATCTTCTCTTTATCGAAGGAAGAACTGGAATTTGCATTCCAGGTTATTGCCCACCGACAAAACAAACGTGCCGAAAAGGAGGCGCAATATCACGCACAATACGGCGATCCGCTGGTATTCACCCCCCCCCATGATGGTATAGGAAATCCCCTATCGGGAGGGGTGGATACTACGAAGTCTGAACTAGAAATAGGGGAGCAGGGGAGCAGGGGAGCAGGGGAGCAAGATTCTTCTCCTACTGAACGAACTGCCTTGCTTCATTGCGTGGAAATGCTGCGTTCTAGCATTGCCCAAGGGGTAGAGGCAATCAAAGGTATTCTCAAGCGCTGGGCTGGGGATTGGCGCTGGCAGACTGTGTTGGAGTTGGAGGCGATCGCTCCACATGAACTGCGCCATCTTGAGCAATCTGTGCCTGATTTTTATCAATTACTTGATGAAGCTGTGCTGCCAACGGAAACATAATCTAGTAACCATTTGAATTTTGAATTCGGAGCGCAGCGAGGTGACCCGTGTGATCACTTTGTCCCCATAAGGAGAGAGAATTAGTTATCAGAATGTGGCTTGTGAGAATCCATGTTCTAATAAGTAAATGCCTGAAACGACTGACACGCAATCCCTCGCCTCTCCCCTGGTGTTGGCGGCTCCTATTCCTTTGTCTGAGCATCCGGCGGCTGTCTATTTGTCATCCCTTGGAGTCGGTTCACGTCCTGCTATGCGTTATGCTCTGTCGGCGATCGCTCGCTTACTCACCAATGGCAATTGTGATGCCATGACTCTCAATTGGGCTGCATTGCGCTATAAACATACTGCGGCGGTACGTGCAGTGTTGATGGAAAATTACACACCAGCTTATGCCAACAAAATGCTGTGCGCTTTGCGGCGAGTTTTAAAAGAAGCTTTACGGTTAGAGTTGATGACTGCTCAAGATTTTGCTCGTGCTGTGGATATTGCGAATATTAAGGTTAGTAAACAGTTGCGGGGACGCGCCCTGAGTCCTACAGAAATTGCTGCTTTGATGGCAGTTTGCTTTGATGACCCTACACCCACTGGTTACAGAGATGCAGCTTTGTTAACTATCCTCCGTGGTGCTGGATTGCGCCGAACTGAAGTGGTGAATTTAGATTTAGGTGATTTTGAGCAAAGCACAAGTGCTTTAAAAGTACGTGGAGGTAAAGGTGGGAAAGACCGGAGTGTGTATTTACCAGATAGCGGTCTAGATGTGTTGTTAGATTGGTTGAGCATTAGGGGGGTGGCTGCTGGCCCTTTGTTATGTCATGTCAATAAATCAGGGCGGGTGGTGCTACGACGGCTAACTTCTCAAGCTGTGTTGTTTATTTTGCAAAAGCGTGGTCAGCAAGTGGGAGTGAGAGACTTTTCGGCTCACGATTTCCGACGCACTTTTATTTCTGAATTGCTGGACTCTGGCGTTGATATTTCTACAGTGCAAAAACTGGCTGGTCATGCTAGTCCTGAGTTAACTGCTAGATACGACCGCCGCGACGAGCAAACCAAAAAACGTGCTGTTCAAAATTTGAACATCCCTGGTTCTCGCAAAAAATCTCAAAGTTGACCAGATAAAGTAAAAGAAAGGTGAACCAGAAAAGAACACTAACGGTGAAGAAAGAATGGCACAGGTAACAGCAATCACAGAAGTGATTACCAGTTTGAGCGAAGCAGAAACTCGCTTTGGTTTAGTTCGCGTTGAGTCAGAGCAATTTTTTCCAGAGTGGTCTAGTAAATTACCTGAAATTACAGAAGCAGGAAAAGCAACGCTTGATGTACTACGACGTAGATATTTATACCACCGTGGCGAAGGTGATTTATTAGAAGGAACAGTCATGTTGCTAGTGGTGTCGCCGTTACTCGCACTGTCTGGATTTTACGATCCACCATTCAGGATTAAAGCAGAATCATCTGTGGATTTGGTACTCTCTGATGGCGAAGAAGTGCTGCGTGGTCGAATTGATGTTTTGGTACTACAAAATCAGTTATGGGTGATGGTGTTAGAGTCCAAAAAAACCACACTTTCGATTTGGTCGGCTGTACCGCAAGCCCTAGCTTATCTAATGGCTAACCCTCAACCCGATAAACCCGTGTTTGGTATGGTAACAAATGGGGACGATGTTTTATTTATCAAGGTAAAGTGGGAAGCAGGCAGACCACAATATGATTTGTCACGGGTCTTTGCCCTGTTTACATCTGCTAAAGAACTCTACAAGATTTTACAGATTCTTCAGCGTATTGGTCAGGTAATCTGTGATATCTCGCCTTAAGTCTCGTGTTACCCTGGCGGAAAATTAACTCTGGTCTGAATCGTCCCCGGCTAAGGCTTCCACTTTTTTAGCATAAACCCTAAAATTTATATACTTTGGTATATATATGGTGTAGACATGGGTAACACAGAACGTGAATCGATTAACTTCAAGCTCCCCAAACCCCTGACAATGGCACTCCGCACTGCTGCACGAGAACGTAATACTACTGCAACTGATTTAGTGATCCAAGGCTTGCATCAAGTCCTGGGACAAGTAGCGGGTACAGAATTGAGTATAGAAAGTCGTCTACACCAACTCGAAGCCCAATTTACCCAAATAGAAACTCGTGTAGAACCTGGTGTAGAATCTGGTGTAGACGATAGCTCACAACAGAGGCTCTCTCTGCTGGAGCAAAAAACTGAAGCGATCGCCCAAAAGTTAGCAAAAATAGAAGGAGCAATCTCAATACTCTCTCAACGTTCTTCAACGGGTTCGAGGCGACAGTCTTTTAACTATCACCCACCCCACCTAGAACTGCAAGCATATCAGGGAGAAAATTTAGCTAAAAGATTGGGTGTCGATTTGGCAACTTTAGAGCGAGAGCAGAGTACTCAGACTCCAAAGGATTTTGAAAGGTGGTGTAGATCGAGAGATCCTGGTTCTGTGGCGTGGCAAAGGCGCGATGATGGACTGTACCACCCCATCAAATGAGAGACTATTTATATAGAGTAAGATTTATCACTAGTGTATTGTTAGTCATCTGAGATAGTTCAGTTGTAAAATAGGAAGCTGAGAAGATTATTGATGATTTAGAGTCTAAATCAGTGGCAGTAAACTTAATTACTGCATTACTCTTCTACATCCTTAAGTGCTTCATCCAGTAGCATTCGTACAATCTCAGCCAAAACAGCACCGGAACTACAGGCTGGATCAGAGAAGTGGGGGAAGCGATCAGTTTCTTAGAGGAAAAGACGACCCAGTGCGTAGCTTGCCGCCTTTGGCAGACGCTCGTAAACTCGCTAACGCTGCGCTATCGCTCATCCCCCAAAACTGTGCAGTAGACAAAAACATACTACAACTGTATTATTGATATTAATCTCAATTACAAATACTACAAATCTTCAATGATCAGCAGATTCTCTTCAAACATTAGTAACGCGGTGCATTGCCGACTCAACAAGGGTTTAGGCGGAGTAATTGCGCTGTTTGCGTTTGAGGGAACATATTGCTTTGTCGGCGGTAAATCTGCAAGTGTTGGCATTTTAGGAGCAATTGCTGAATGGCTGAATCCAGATCAACTTATTCAGAGCGGGAGGTGCAGATGTCTAGCACCAACATAGGGACAAAAGTATCAACTACCTGACCCCCGCTTCTTTTCATCCAGAGGCGGGGGTTATTTTTTTAGGAGTGAATCACATGGAAGCTCAACCACCTTTTCAGCAAGCACACATATTACAAAAATCAGTGGTGGTGTTCTCTAAAAACTACCTACCACTAGCACGCATCAACATCAAACGAGCAATAGTACTGTTAGTCACAGGTCAAGCAGAGTCTGTGAATTTTGGTACTACAAAGCAGTGGGAAGTGCGTTCTCCTAGTGTTGTACTACAAGTACCAGAACACATTCGCTTAACCATTGGTAATCCCGAACGCCACTGGAAAGTACCGCCAGTAAACCGTCGTGAGGTTTTGAAGCGTGATAACCACACCTGCCAATATTGCGGTAGTACCAAGCATCTCACACTTGACCATGTAATCCCTCGCTCCAAGGGTGGGCAGCATACCTGGGACAACGTTGTAATAGCGTGTGAGAAGTGTAACTCAACCAAAGGCGATCGCTTGCCTCATGAAGCGGGAATGGTACTGAAAAACAAGCCCAAAGCTCCAATTCATCCAGCAGTAGCATTTGCTGAACAGTTTTGGAATATGCAACGCCTAAGCGAGAACGAGTAATTTACTTCAACGTTAGTCACAGAGGGCAATACAGCTATTAAGCAACCCTTGCCCTCTCATTTCTCAAAAAAGTTTGTAGTACGCCCTTGACACCTTGTAATACATTATGTAGTATAAATGTAGCGGAAGACTACAGCCTCTCAAAAAGGCATAGAGCAAACACATCAGAACCATGAAAACTGAATAATTGCCATCTAACGTGGGGGTGTAGCTTAGTCCGGTTTAAAGCAGTCGCCTGTCGAGCGAAAGAACGTGGGTTCAAATCCCATCATCCCCGTGTAGCCTTGTGGACGACTAGATAAGTCGCTTTGATTCTCAGTCAAAGAGAAGCGGGTGCAACTCCCGTCGAGGCTTCTAAATGTGTCCGAGTAGCCAAGTGGGAAGGCGTTGGTCTGCAAAACCAATCATCGTGGGTTCAACTCCCACCTCGGACTCCAAGCATTGCAGCGTCACCTAACGGCAAGGTACTCGGCTCTATCCCTTGAGTATACGGGTACCCTTCGGGAACGCTTACGCGAACAACTCCCGTCGCTGCTACCAAATGCACAGATGGTGTAATTGGCAACACTACAGTCTCCAAAACTGTTGTTCTGGGTTCAAATCCTTGTCTGTGCGTTGATGGTGCAGAAGCGAAGTGGTCGAGCGACACGTCTTTCAAGCGTGTAATTAGCGGGTACTCTTCGAGAACGCTAACGCGAACGAGTCCCGTCTGCACTACTAAATCTTTCATAGGTCGGCTCGCCTATCAGCGTGGGCAACTAACTGTCTGTAAAACAGCCGCTTCTTGCGTTGCAGGTGCGACTCCTGCCCGACCTATCAACAATGGAGAGTAAATCGATCAGGCGATCGGCGCTGTTTGCTAAACAGATGGGATTGCATCTGTGGTTCGAGTCCACTGCTCTCCGCCTTATGAGAACGTGGTGTAACTGGATAACACATCAGTCTACGAAACTGAAAAGTGAAGGTTCAAGTCCTTCCGTTCTCGCTTTACCCCCCGGTAGCTCAGTTGGTAGTAGCGCCTGTTTGAAGAACAGGAGGTCGTCGGATCGAAACCGACCTGGGGGACTGGCACATTGCCCTATAGCTCAATGGCAGAGCAAGCGGCTGTTAACCGCGAGGTTGTAGGTTCAAGTCCTACTGGGGCAGCCATTTATTACCGAGTAGACGAATTGGTAGAGTCACCTGTCTCTGAAACAGGAGTTTGTAGGTACCCTTCGGGAAGCAAGCTACAAACCCTACCTCGGCAGCCATTTATTGGGAAGTAGGCAAATAGGCAAAGCCGTCGCACTTTGAATGCGAAGTTTGAGGGTTCGATTCCTTCCTTCCCAGTCTATACTCCTGTAGCCCAATTGGAAGAGGCGGCTGTCTCAAAAACAGTCTGTGTACGGGTTCGACTCCCGTCAGGAGTACCAAATTATGCTGCTGTAACCCAACTGGAAGAGGTGCTGGTCTTAGAAACCAGAGGTTGTGGGTTCAACTCCCACTCTTCTGTATTATCCGGGTGTGGTGTAGCTTGGCAGCACTCCTGTTTTGGGAACAGGCGGTCGTAGGTTCAAATCCTACCACTCGGATTCATGGGTCGTTAGCTCAATGGCTAGAGTTGCCGCCTTTTAAGCGGACTGATCAGAGTTCGACTCTCTGGCGACCCACCAAACATGGGCGTTTGGCAGAACGGTTATGCTCCTGACTCTTAATCAGGCAAATGCAGGTTCAACTCCTGTAGCGCCCACCAAATAATACCCCTGTGATGCAATTGGTAGACATGACCCGCTTAAAACAGGTTTTCTACAGGTTCAAATCCTGTCAGGGGTATTTGGTGACATCGCGGGGATGGAGTAACAGTTGGCTCGTCAGCCTCATAAGCTGAAAATCAGTAGGTGCAATTCCTACCCCCGTCACCAAAATTAGTGCTGGTGTAGCTCAATGTGGCAGAGCAACTGACTTGTAATCAGTAGGTTGTGGGTTCAACTCCTGTCACCAGCTTGACTAACGCGATCATGGTGTAATGGCAGCATCAGAGTTTTCCAAACTCACGGTACGAGTACCCTGCGGGAAGCAAGCTACGAGTCTCGTTGATCGCTTTGAACCATGTAGGTTCTTAAATGCGGGTGTGATGTAGTGGCTAGCATCTGAGTGCGCCACACTCAGCGCATGGGTTCGAGTCCCATCACTCGCTCTCATAGCCCTGTAACTCACTGGGGAGAGTGCCTCTCTTACAAAGAGGAAGTCACTCTTTCAATTCCTGCCAGGGCTACCAATTTATGGGAGTGTCGCCTAATGGATGGGCATCGATCTTCTAAATCGACCGATGTAGGTTCAATTCCTACCGCTCCTGCTTATGGGTCTGTAGCTTAACTGGGAAAGCGTCTGCCTTGCAAGCAGAAAGATGTCGGTTCAAATCCGACCAGTATCCACTGATGGTGTCTGAAGCCAAAGCGGTCGCGGCGCTGGTTTGTGAAACCAGTCATTAGGGAGTTCAAGTCTCCTTAGACACCCCTGAATGGAAGATGCTGCTCAAGGGAGGGCAACTAGTCTTGAAAACTAGAGCAGGGTAACACCTGGGGGTTCAATTCCTCCATCTTCCGCCTTCCACCTGAAGCCGAAAAGTGAGGCGCTGTGCTGATAACACAGAAATAGGAGGGGCAGTACCTCCCTGGTGGATTAGCTTTTCAATTGGTTCAATGCTAGTAAGAGTTTCCAAGAGAACTGCTGGATGCGTAGGTGCAGCCCGTCGTAGACATTGATCGCTCTGCATTATCTGTACCTCCACCAAAAAAAACAGTCGTTGTGACCGGGCTTTTGTGGGGTATATTCCCCTGGTTATTTATAGAAGTTATATATAATTCGCCATTCTGATAATTACTACCACCTGGGCGTTAACAATTTCGGAAAACTGTGTTTGTTTATAAAAATGTCCTTCTATCTAACGAGTGATGGTCTACAATCGACTTTATAGTTATTGCCAACACAAGCAAAATAGCGATCACCTATGGTGGGCGCTTGCGCCATCGCCTACTTTGTAATTTTTCACTGTCCCCAGTTGTATTACCCTTGTCCTAGCGCTACAATCTGCCTGTATTAGAAGCATTTTTAATTACAACTGTAATTTATTACTTGTGAGCAAAACCCGCATTATTGCGCTATTTAACCAAAGTGGTGGGGTTGCTAAGACCACACTTACCCAAAACTTAGGCTACCACCTTGCACTCAAAAAACGTCAAGTCTTATTAGTGGATATGGACCCGCAAGCTAGTTTGACTACTTTCATGGGACTTGAACCCGACGAATTGAGCATCAGCATCCAGCAATCAATAGTAGATAACAAGCCATTACCCATTCATCCTGAACTAATTCACGGTATGGCACTTGTCCCGGCTGATATTAACCTTGCTGCTAGTGAAATGCAGCTAGCAAGTGCGATCGCTAGAGAATATCGTCTGAAAAATGCCTTGGTCACAGTACAAGATAAATACGATTTTATTTTGATTGACTGTCCCCCATCACTGGGCTTACTCAGCATTATCAGCCTGACTGCGGCAACTCATATTCTTGTCCCTATCCAATGCCAGTTTAAGTCATTCAAGGGAACAGAACTTTTACTCAATACAATCACCCAAGTACGCAGTCATACCAATCCCGGCTTGCAATTTGCGGGATTTGTACCCACAATGTTTGATGGTCGTACTGCCCAAGAGTCGCGTACACTTAAAGCTGTGCAAGAACAATTATCAGACATTGGCACTGTCTACCCACCAATCCCCAAAACTATTGCCTTTGCTGATGCCTCTGAGCGCAGACTACCACTAGGATTATTTGATAAAAATCACCCGGCTGTGGGTGTACTCAAAAAAATTGCCAACAGTATAGATAAACTTGAAGTAAAACCGTGAGCAGTAAACGTAACGAACCTTACGCCGCCATTAAAAAACCCGTTGATCTGCTGTTTGGCAGCAGCATTACGCAGCCTGACACTAAAACCAACCCTGCTAATACTGTCCCCATTACCCAAATCAAGCTGCCTCTCTCACAGCCTCGCCGCTACTTTGACGAGCAGAAGCTGGAAGAACTATCACGCTCCATCAAAGAACTAGGCATCCTTGAACCTCTGTTGGTGCGTCCCCTAGTGGGTGAAGAGTATGAACTTGTGGCAGGGGAGCGCCGTTTCAGGGCTGCCCAACTTGCTCTCCTAACGGAAGTCCCCGTGATTATCCGCGAAATGGATGATATCACCACCTCTAAGGTGCAGCTTGTTGAAAATCTCCAGCGTGAAGACCTAAATCCTGTAGAAGAAACTGAGGGCATACTTGAACTATTGAGCATTGAACTCAGTATTAGTAAAAACGAGGTGATCTCCGTCCTCAACTCTGCTGCCAATGCCAAAAAGCGAAACTTAGATTTGACGGAAAACGTTTTCCGTCAGCTTGAAACTATTGAAACTATCCTTTCAGCTATCGGTAGATTTAGTGCTGAAAGTTTTCGCGTCAGCCGCATTCCTTTACTCAATCTCCCGGCTGATGTACTAGAAACGCTGCGTCAGGGACAAATCGAATATACCAAAGCACGAGCGATCGCCCGACTTCAAGATGAGGAAACCAGAAAGCAACTCCTAGAAGATGCGATCGCCTACAACCTCTCATTAAGTGAAATCAAGCGCAAGATTAAAGAAATTGAGCAGCAGACTAAATCAGAAACTCCATCCTTAAAAGACAAAGCTGATGACACATTTCGTCGCTTTAAAAAATCCCAAGTTTGGGATGACCCCAAGAAAAAAGCAAAGGTAGAGAAGTTGTTGGCTCAGTTAGATGAATTGATGCAAGATGACAATCACCTGTGAACCAAGATGTTGAACGAAAACAGGGGGCGGGGAAAAATTGTTTGCCAAGAGGTTACATTGCTTTCATCCACATCGTTTGTCCAGATAAGGTTCAAAGCCTTGCCCCTGGCGATGCCCTGAGCGCAGTTGAAGGGATCTTGCCGTAAAGCCTGTGGCATAGCTACGCTTAGGGCGCAGCCTCTCGGAGAAAAGGGTGGACGATAGCTTCCCTTGCTTCCTCGCTTCCTTAGTTGAAGCCCCAACGCCAGTTCTCTCAAGTCTGGGGAAAACCTCTTCGGGTGACGCTACGCACAGTCGCTGCTACGCTAACGGCAGTCCACTCGGCGGCATAGCTGCACGTGTGGCTGCACTCACCGCCCACGAGACTGGCTCCCCTAGTGGGTGGTTTTTCTCCTCTGCTCCCCTGCTTTTTACCCCTGAGTCAACTTTTTCTCAAATCTGAATACATTAACCGAATTTAAAATCAAAAATCATTGTGGGGTATATATGGGTGTTATATATACCCCAAAGACAGTAGAGAAGTTTTTTAGAAAAATAACACCTATATAGGGTATATTTAGGTAATGCTTAGGGTATTTTATCGCCAGCAAAATTTTATACCCCAAATAACACCCATGTCAAATATTCACGTATTACAAAAAATTTTCCCAGCAGGATTTGATAACGGTTACGGCAGTCTAAAACTGTTAGTAGAAGGATTTGAAGTCATTCGCGTCCCTAGCTATATTTCCTATTCAGAAATGGAAGACGTAGCAGGAAGAGTAATTCTCAACGGGAATGCTTACACAGTTGGGGAATCAGCATTCCGTGCCGGAAATCACTTCGAGCGCAACACAGATAGCAATGAAAACAAAATCAAGAATGCACTATTGACGTTGTTAGGAGCATTAGCACATTTGCCACACCGTAAAGCGTGGCATTTAAAATTAGTAGTCAGCTTACATGATGTAGCATTAGCCGAGAATTTGAAGAAAGTATTAAATGGAGAATACCAGCCAATACTGGCGGGGAAAGCGTCATTCGTAAAGATAGAAGTGCTGAAAGTAGTACCAGAGGGAATAGGCGCATTATTTGGGCAGCAACTACCCAAAAAATTAACAGTTTTAGACTTTGGTAATGGTACAACACTATATTCGCGTTACAACCAAGGAAAGCGAGAAGTACATACACCCTATCCAACAGGTGTAGAAGTTCTCATAGATGAAATTGCCCAGAAAATGAAACATCTGAATGGAGGTAAAGTCGGTGAGGTATCGAAGATTAGATTTTGTCTAGAAATGGGGCATACCAGATATAGTCGTGACATCGATATCAAAGATATCTATAGTGCTTGTTTAAAAGATTGGTACGAGAAATACCTAAAAAAAATGGTGAATATGGCACTTGATGCCAAACACCAAGGAGATGAAATTTGGGCGATTGGTGGAGGGTGTCTGCTACCTGGACTGAAGAAGCTGCTAGAGAAGAACGGGTTCAAAGTTTTAGACAATCCAGTAGAAGCTAATGCTGTCGGGCTTTTAGAAATGGCAAAAGCGATTGTAAACAAGAACGGGTAATTACAATTGAGAGGGAAAAATGGCAGAGAATCAAGACAAGACCCCCGAAAAAATCCGCATCAAAGATAGCTATCGGGAACGTATATATGCCGAATCACAACTACTAGATAAAAGTTATCTAGAGACGCTCTACTTTATTATAGACTGCTATTTTGCCTTCAAAAAGGGTGTATTTCCCATACAACAAGGAATCGTACATACACCAGTTTCCACTCCAGTGACGATAAACCAAAACCAACCACAGCCACCAGAGCTAACTGCATCCACACCTCAAACAGAATTCGATTCTGATAGCGACACATTCACCCTTGATTTTGATTTATGAACTTTCAGCTTTAGCGGATAATTTTCTGATTTTTGCACGGTAATTACCGACAAGTCGCAAGTCGCAAGTCGCAAGCAAGAAGAATTAACTTAAGTTGTGGGTTTAGAGCCGCACTTAAGAAAAAGATGTGTTACCGAGACGCGCAGTGAGTCCAGTCCTGTAGAAGGGTTTCCCTACGTAGGGAACTGGCGTTAGCGAAGCGGTAGCGACGTTAGGAGCGTCACCCAGAGGGCGCGAGAAACACAGTGTCCTTATCTCAATCTCACGGCTTCAGTCGTGGGTACACTTGCGACTTGCGACTTGTAACTTGCGACTTTTGAATATTATATTTTACCTGACATTCTTCAGACTCTCCACAGAAGAACTAAACATATCAGTAAAAATGGAAATAACCTTCCGTTCTCGAATCTTAATATTAGCACTCACACCCATACCCGACTGCAACCCCATATTACGCTTTGAAACCATTAACTGCTGACGATCAAGCTGCACCTTCGCCGGAAACCTGTAAAATGGATAAATCTGATCCGGTGGTAAAACATCAGAACCAACCCACACCAACTTACCCTTAAGATCACCAAACTCACTAAAAGGAAACGAATCAATCCTGACATCCACACTCATTCCTGTCCGAACAAACCCAATATCCTTATTAGTAATATAAACCTTAGCAATCAGAGCATTGTTAGGAACAACCTTGAGAATCGGTTCACTAGAAGTTACCACAAAACCCCTAGTATGAGCCTTCATCTCAAAAATAGTCCCAGCAACAGGAGCAACAATTTCCTGATACTTCAGATTCATCTGCGTTTGACTAACTTGTGAATCAATCTCCGCAACTTTCTTATTGTTTTCGACAAGAGCTTTCGTTAATTGTGAATCAATCTCCGCAATACGTTTATTATTATCAGCAATCTGATTGAGCCAATCTCTGCGAGACAAAGCAATAGTATTAGCTAACTTAGCTTGAGCTTGAGCAATAGCCGACTGCAAACGAGCCTTTTCTTGAATAAGTTGGTCAATTTCGCTTCTTAAATTGCGAACCTCTTGTTGTTGTTTAAGATATTGAATCCTAGAAATAGCCCCATCTTTCATCAACGGAGTTACATCATTAAGTATCCCTTGATTCATCCCCAAATTATCTAAATTACTCGCTAACCTGACTTGAGCTTGCTGTAATTGGCGGCGGAATTGCTCAATTTCAGATTGAGCAGATTGGATACGCGCATCTAACTCAGTTTCAATAGATTGTAGACGTTCCTGCTGCTCTAGAGTAAGTGGAGTATTGTTACTTCTACCATTCAACTGAGCGCGGTAAACCTGATTTTCAGCTATTAAGGCAACTCGACTTTTAGTTAAATCTATCATTTGACTGGGGATTTTTAAAGTCGAGATATCGTGTGTACCAGTGCCTTGTAATTGAGATTGATAAAACTGATTCTCTTGAATTAAACTTTCCCGAATTTTTAGCAGTGAATTTAACTGTGCTAAAGAAGTTGTATTATCTAGAGATAAAAGACGTTCTCCAGCTTTGACGGTTTGACCATCTTCAACAAGTATTTCTTTGACTACCCCACCAACAGGTGCTTGTACTTCCTTAGTTGCACCTGATGCTTCTAATTTACCTGTAGCTGATACAGCTTCCTCAATTGTCGCAATCGAAGCCCAAATAATTGTCCCTGCTGTAGAAAGCATTAATCCCCAAAGAATTGCTCTTGACCATTTACGAGATTGTTTTAATATTACTGGTTGATCAAATTTAGGGACATATCTTGGTGTGTGATTGGGTGGTAATGGTTGAATTTCAGAAGTGTCAGGCTTTTGAGCTACTATTTGTTCTAATTGTTGAAGAGAAACCGTTTCTGGTATTGATGAATGAGCATTACTATTTTTATTTTTATGTGTACTATTACTTGCATAATTACCATTACCATTCGTGCCGTTTCCGTTATTAGTATTCATAAATAATTAGGTAATATTTTTAAATTGTTAAATTAAGCAGGAAAATCATAAAAATTATCTCAGCCTTAAATTACATCATTAATTTAAGTGTTTAAAAAGTTAACTTATTCGCTTATTGAATAAATCTAACTTCTAAGCAGCAGCAGCTTCTTGTTGTTGATATAAGCAATAATACAAACCTTTCATTTCCATCAATTCATCATGAGTTCCTTGTTCTGCTATCTTCCCTTGACTCATCATTAAGATGACATCTGCATTTTTGATAGTCGCAAGACGGTGAGTAATAAAAAGTACTGTTCTTCCCTTAAATGCCTGTGCTAGATTTAAACACACCTGACGCTCAGTAGCATAATCCAAAGCACTGGTAGCCTCATCCATGATCAACAACGGTGGATTTTGTAGTACAGTACGAGCGATCGCCATTCTTTGTCTTTGTCCTCCTGATAATGCTGCACCCCTCTCTCCCACACGAGTTTCATAACCACTAGGCAAATTCATAATAAAATCATGAGCGCAAGCAATCCTCGCTGCTTCTACAATTTCCTCCGGTGTCGCATCCGGCATCGTTAAAGCAATATTCTCCTGTACTGTAGTATCAAACAGCAAAGTATCCTGTAATACCATGCCAATTTGACAGCGTAAGGAATACAGTTCCACCTTGGAGATGTCATAACCATCTATCAAGATTCTTCCCGCATCCAGTTCGTAAAGTCGGGGGATTAACTTTGTCAGCGTACTTTTACCTGCACCACTTTGTCCCACTACTCCGACAAATGCACCCTGGGGAATTTCAATTGATATATTGTTGAGTTGGGGATTGGGAGATTTAGCAAAAGCAAAGGTGACATTTTCATACTTGACTTGTCCCTCAATTGCTGGCATTGGTATATTATTTCTTCCTGCTAATTCTGACTCTTGAGGAGTATCAAGAATATCTGCTAATCTTTCCAATGAAAGTGCTGTCTCTTGGAAGTTCTGCCAAAGTTGAATTAATCTTAGTAGTGGACTCGTGACATAGCCAGCGATGATGCGGAAAGCAATTAGTTCTCCCAAGGTTAACTTTTGTTGCAATACTAAATATGCACCCACCCACAGTAACAATAAGCTAGAAAGCTTGTTGAGAAAATTACTCAGAGAACCAGCCGTATTAGAAGTGAGGACATTTTCAAAACTAGCACTAATATAACGTGCATAACGTGTTTGCCATTGCCATCGAGAATTCAGTTCAATATTTTGAGCTTTAACAGTTTGAATACCAGAAACAACTTCTACTAAGTATGATTGAGTATCAGCATTCCTTTCGGCTTTAGTGCGAGTTTGACTGCGAATTATTGGGGCAAAAATAAATGTTAATAAAGCAAATAATGGTACAGTCGCTAATGCCACGATAGTTAATAACCAACTATACCAAACCATCACAGCAATGTAGATTACAGAAAATATGGCATCCAGCACCACAGTTAACGCAGTACCTGTAAGGAAAGAACGAATATTTTCTAGTTCATTGATCCTGGAGGATATTTCCCCGACAGGACGCTTTTCAAAGTAACGTAGTGGTAATCTTAACAAGTGGTCAATGACTTCACTTCCTAAGCTTAAGTCTATTCTGTTGGTAGTATCAACAAATAAGTTAGTTCGCAACCAAGTAATTACACCCTCAATAATTGCCATGACAATCAGCAATCCACCAAGTACATTGAGGGTATTAACTCCATTTTGGATAATTACCTTATCAATAATTACTTGGGTAATCAGGGGATTAGCTAACCCTAATAGTTGGACAAATAATGAGGCGATAAAAACTTCAATTAAGACAACTTTATGTTTTTTGATGGCTGGTAGAAACCAACTTAAATTAAATCGCTTTTGCGGCGTTTCTGATGTATGCTGTAATAATAATACTTGTCCTGATTCTCCCCAAGTTTCGATAAAATCTGCTGGCTTTTTACGCACAATCCCTTGTTCAGGGATAGCCAAGGTTAATTCTTTTTCTGTAGTTTTATAAATAATGGCAAAACTATCTTGCCAGGGAAGTAATACTGGAGTGGGGAGTTGGAAGACTGCAACTGCTGGTACTTCCACAAGTTGGGATTGCAAACCCATCAATTCTGCAACAGCACCGCACAGTTCAATAGAAATTTTCCCAGTACGTTGATAGTTGCTAACTAACGCTCGTTTAAGTACATCTTTCTTCCACGGCATATTCCAGTATTGCGATAGCATTTGGAAACAAGCAAGTGTAGCATCAACTGGGCTTCTACCACGTATGTAAGGATATTGGACTTGTTGTAAGTTAGTTGACTCTAGTTGTTCTGGTTTTTCAGGTGCAAACGGAACACTTTCCCAAGGGTTAGCAACAATGTTTATATCATCAACAACGATGGTTGCGTTTTGGGAGAATGATAATGTAGGGTCAGTAAATCCAATCAGGCGTACTCCTTTACCTGAAGATTGAATATCATCACCATCACTTTGGTTAATACTGCTACCAACAGGATAATTACAACCATCGCTGCTGACTAGCCAAACTAAATTATGATCCAATTGGTTGAGTTGAGTTTTACCGTTAGGTAAATTGAGGATAGTTGCGTGATTTATGGCTCGAATCGCTAGTTCTTTGAAATCTTCTGTGACTTTACCCCGACGATTCAGTTCTGCTGCTAGTAAGTCATATATTTCGATTAAATTTAACTGATTGCGAAAGTATGCTGCTAGTTCGGGTTGTTTTTCCAGCAATTCACAGAAATCAGATACCTTGATGGTAAGACAAACGGAGAGAGTGGATGCGATCGCTGTTTCACATGGTACACCTCTAATAGTACTTGTGAGACCAATGATTGCACCAGGAGCAAGTTTTTCTAAAGTTTGCGGTGCGATTCCACCTAGAGGATACCCCAGCAACCGTGCTTGTCCTTCATAAAGGATTGCGATACGTGCGGGGAGGTTTTCTCTAGTCAGGATAGCTTGTCCCATTCGGTAGCGCAATGGTTCTAGCTTTAAGATCAGATTGGTGATAGTTTGGTGATCCATTCGGTTGAATGGTGGGGTTTTAGCTAGAAACTCGTGGTAGAGACTTGTGAGTTCAATCGTCATTGCCTTACAAAAATGGAACAGGATAGCCAAACAACTGTTGCTATCTCAAAAAGATGATCAATTGGCAAAAGAGGATATGTATTTTTACGCAATTACTCTCGTCAAAGCTTGGCTTTTATTTATCAAAAAAGCTACTGTGTTTTTACTTAAATTATGTTTGGTATAAAGAGTATAATTCAGGATAAATAAGGTTTTAGTTGAGTTTGTTCAGCAGAATGATCGTTACTAACCAAGGAGATTGGTGTATTTTTGATTTCTTGGGTTAACCATTGTTCAAATAAATGGTTGAGGAGAGTAGTTTTCATCACATCATCTAGCTGTGCTGGAATCAAAGATTCAAGTCGTATAATAATATACCAATTTTCTAACTTTATTGGGGGTAATACTTGCCCGGCTGGAATTGTCGCTAGTTTTTCTGCAATGATAGGATGAGCTTGGGATATCGGTACTGGGCCAATTAAACCACCTGTTTGTGCTTCAAGTCCTTGAGAATAAATACTCGCGCACTCAGCAAAGGTAGCATCACCATCTTGAATGCGAAAAAATAGTTCTTGTGCAACTTCGCTATTGTCAGTACGCAAAAGGCAATATACAACCTTATCAAGCTGAGGTTTGCATTGGAGAAAGTATTGTTCGAGTTTGTTTCCCCAAGTGGCAATTTTGAATTTCTCTAGTTTGAGTTCTTTTGTCGCTAGTGCTTGGAGTTGGTTTTGATTAATGCAGAATTGTTGTTGTACTGCGGCGACAGCTTGGGGGGTTGTAAGTTGATTTTGTTGATAAAATGCCTCAATGGTAGCGGCTTTCTCTTCAGGGGTGAGGGAAATATTACTAATTGCACGTTCAATGATGATTTCGCGCTGGAGTATAGGTAAGATTTTATGCTGTGCTAGTAGTAATGGTAATTCCGTTGGTAAGATTGTGCGATCGCCTATTTGGAGTTGAGAATCCATTATTCGTCAGAAGACAGGTGTAGAATTTTGGTATGATGCCTTCTGTATCTTGGCTGAAAAATGTGCTAGAAGCAACAGCATTCATACTTAATAAATTTCGGGCTATAGCAGTTGGCGATTAGCAACAGCCTTCATGCTAAGAACTAACTGCTAGCTGTTAACCGGTTAGGATTTACCCTGATTTTTGGGGACTGTAACCTGTGTGGTAGAGTAAGTTACATTACCAGCACTATCAGTAGCACTGTAAGTTAGGGTATAAATACGTCCATTGCCATTGCCAGAACGCTCTGCTCGCAGGAAAATCCGTCCATCTGGGCGAATTTCAATATCACCCGCCGTATCGCCATCACCTAAGCCGTTATCAGGTTCATTGCTGGTGATTGATACTAATCTGACTGTGGGGTTAGCATCAAAGTCATCACTCACTTTAACGTTGACTTTGACTTCCACCATTTTATGATTAGGTGGCCATAATTCCCCTGGGACACTCTTCACAGTCAGTGTGGGTGATTCATCATCATCAATAATTGTACCAATTGCTTGGGCATCGGCAATGTTGGCATTGATGGCTTGAGAGAGATTAACAAAGAAATTCTCGTTTTGTTCGTCTAATCTGTCGCCTATCACTTGTACTGATACTGTTTTAGTAGTTTCACCAGGGGCGAAGGTAATTGTACCGCTTGTTGCTGTATAGTCGCTGCCAGCAGTTGCTGTACCGTTGGCTGTGTCATATTTCACGCTAATTGTCTTTTGGGAAGCGCTATTGAGGCTAACGGTAAAGTTGAGTATTTGCGTTCCGCTATGTCCTTCGGTAATTGTTCTGTCGCCAATCGTGATACTGGGTGGTGCGTCGTTGTCGATGATGGTGGTTACAGCTTGGCTCTTGATAATGGTAGCGTTTGTAGCATCACTCAAGTTGAGGAAGAAGGTTTCGTCAAATTCATCAATGGTATCACCCAGAACTTGAACAGTTACAGTTTTAGTAGTTTCACCAGGAGCAAAGTTAATTATACCGTTGGTAGCAGTATAGTCACTGCCAGCAGTTGCTGTCCCATCTGCTGTAGAGTATTTGACGCTGATGGGTTTACCGCTTGGGGTATTCAGGCTGATAGTGTAGGTGAATGAGATCGCTCCGCTATCTGTTTCGGTGACAGTTCTGTCGCTTATTGTAATTGCTGGTGGTGCGTCGTTGTCCACAATTGTACCTACCGCTTGGTTCTTAGCAATTGTGGCATTTGTAGCATCACTCAAGTTGAGGAAGAAGGTTTCATCAAATTCATCAATGGTGTCACCAAGTACTTGAACAGTAACGGTTTTGCTGGTTTCCCCTGGTACAAAGCTGATTGTACCATTACTGGCGGTGTAGTCATTCCCGACAGTTGCTGTGCCATCTGCTGTAGCGTATTTGAGGGAGATGGGTTTGGCGCTGGCTGCGGAGAGGTTGATAGTGTAAGTGATGGTTGTTGTACCGCTATCTGTTTCAGTGATAGTTCTGTCGTCAATCGTGATACTTGGTAGTGCATCGTTGTCAACAATTGTACTTACCGCTTGATTCTTAGCAATTGTGGCATTTGTAGCATCGCTCAAGTTGAGGAAGAAGGTTTCGTCGAATTCGTCAATGGTGTCACCAAGTACTTGAACAGTAACGGTTTTGCTGGTTTCCCCTGGTACAAAGCTGATTGTACCATTGATGGCGGTGTAGTCATTCCCGACAGTTGCTGTGCCATCTGCTGTAGCGTATTTGAGGGAGATGGGTTTGGCGCTGGCTGCGGAGAGGTTGATAGTGTAAGTGATGGTTGTTGTACCACTATCTGTTTCAGTGATAGTTCTGTCGCCAATCGTTATACTTGGTAGTGCATCGTTGTCAACAATTGTACTTATGGCTTGGTTGTTAGTAATTGTGGCATTTGTGGCATCGCTCAAGTTGAGGAAGAAAGTTTCATCAAATTCATCAATAGTGTCGCCTAGCACTTGTACGGTAATCGTTTTAGTGATTTCTCCTGGTGCAAAAGTGAGTGTTCCGTTGGTGGCGGTGTAGTCAGTTCCGGCAATTGCCGTACCGTCTGCTGTAGCGTATTTAACTAAGATTGTTTTTTCACTGGCTGCGGAGAGGTTCACGGTATAGGTGATGGTAGCTGTACCGTTGTCACCTTCCATGATGGTTTTGTCACCTATGATGATGCTGGGTGGTGCGTCGTTGTCCAGGATTGTACTTACAGCTTGGTTTTTGGTAATGGTAGCGTTTGTAGCATCGCTCAAATTGAGGAATAAGGTTTCGTCATATTCATCAATAGTGTCACCCAGCACTTGTACCGTAATGGTTTTAGTTGTTTCACCTCTTTCAAAGTTAATTGTACCGTTGGTAGCAGTATAGTCAGTTCCAGCAGTTGCTGTCCCATCTGCTGTAGCGTATTTGACGGAGATTGGTTTGGCGCTAGGTGCAGAGAGGCTGACGGTGTAGGTGATTGCTGCTGTACCGTTGTCACCTTCCGTGATAGTTTTGTCACCTATGATGATGCTGGGTGGTACGTCGTTGTCGAGGATTGTACTTACGGCTTGGTTGTTGGTAATGGTAGCGTTTGTAGCATCACTCAAGTTCAGGAAGAAGGTTTCGTCAAATTCATCGATGGTATCACCAAGTACCTGTACGGTAACAGTTTTGGTTATTTCACCGGGAGCAAAGTTAATTATACCGTTGGTAGCGATGTAGTCATTAAGAGCTATTGCCGTACCATCTTCTGTGCCATATTTTACCGAGATCGGTTTGGCGCTAGGTGCAGAAAGGTTAAGAGTGTAGGTAATGGTTGCTGTACCATTGTCTGTTTCGGTGATGCTTCTGTCACCTATCGTGATGCTTGGGTCAGCGTCATCGTCCAAGATGATGGCAGAGGCTGTGTGATTAACGATTGTAGCGTTCGTCACCTCGCTCAAATTGAGGAAGAAGGTTTCATCAAATTCATCTGTTGTATCACCGAGAACTTGAACGGTAATAGTCTTGCTGATTTCGCCTCTTTCAAAGGTGATTGTGCCATTGCTAGCAGTATAATCGGCAAAAGTGGCTGTGCCGTCGCTAGTGGAGTAGTTGGCGGTGATGGTACGTAAGCTAGCTTCACTTAAGCTGGCAGTGAAAACGGCATACTTGTTGCCATGATCCCCTTCCTGGATGGAGATATTGCTCACAGAGATGGTGGGCGGTTTCTTCACGGTCATGATCATGGTATCGTTGGAGATTGCACCATCCGAGTCAGCGATCGCCAGGGTAACAATGTATTCCCCATGTTGAGTGTATGTATGGGATGGGTTGAGGATACCAGTGGCGATGTTGCCGTCACCGAAATCCCAAGTAATTGTGTGGGTATCTAAAATCCCTGGATCGGTAAATTGCCCGTCGAAGATAACGGGTTCGTTTGTATACATGATTTGGTCTACACCCGCATCAACTGTCGCTGCGACGTTATTAACTTTTGTAATTAGTGTTTGGGTGGTCGTTGCACCATCAGAATCGCTAACAGTCAGGGTAACGGTGTAAATTCCATTGTCTTTGAAGGTGTGGCTAACATCAAATCCTTGTACAGTGTCAGAACCATCGCCAAAGTTCCATGTGTAGGTGAGGGTGTCGTTGCCTGCATCGGTAGCTAGGGCGGTGAAGAAAGCTGCTGTGCCTTCTTCTACTTCTGTTGTCCCTGTGATTTGAGTAATTATGGGGGCGACATTGTTGATGGTGACTGTGAGAGTGTCAGTTGTTAATGCACCTGCATTATCGCTTATTGTCAGAGTGACGCTGTACGTACCATTTTGGGTATAAGTATGCGTCGGATTGAGAATACCTGTTGTAGTGTTCCCGTCGCCAAAGTTCCACTCGATTGTATGAGTATCTAAGATGCCAGGGTCAGTAAAGTTTCCATTGAAGACTATGGCTTGTCCTTCGTTGGCGATAGAATCTGTACCTGCGTCAACTATTGGTGCAACGTTGTTCACTTTAACGTTAAGTGTTTGCACTGTGACTGCACCATCCGAGTCGCGTACTGTCAAGGTGACTGTGTAATCATTGTTATCTGTAAAGATGTGGCTGACAGATTGACCTTCAACAGGCTCAGTGCGATCGCCGAAGTCCCAAGTATATGTTAATGTATCGTTGCCTGCATCTGTGGCTGTGGCACTGAAGTTAGCTGTTGCGCCTTCATTGACTGTAATCTCGCCGTTGATGGTGTTGATTACAGGAGCGACATTGTTCACGGTGACGATTAATGTATCGCTACTTACACTACCATCAAAATCGGTAACGGTGAGTTTGGCGGTATAAGTGCCATTGCTGGCGTATATGTGAGTGGGGATGAGTGTACCGTTTACGGTATTTCCGTCACCGAAGTCCCAAGTGTAGGTGTGGGTGTCAAAGATACCAGGGTCGGTAAATGTGCCGTTGAAGTTAACAGATTGACCTTCGTTTATGCTTTGGTCTGCACCTGCTGACACTCTGGGTGCGGCGTTGTTGACGGTGATTTCTAGGGACCGGAAGCTATTTACGCCTTTGCTATCCATCACGGTGAGGGTGGCGATGTATGTGCGGTTGTCGGCGTAGGTGTGGGTAGCGTTTTTACCTTCTACTAATTGTGAATTGTCGCCAAAGTTCCAGAGGTAGGTGAGTTCGTCACCTGGGTCGATGGCTGTGGCACTAAAGTTGGCTGTTTTGCCTTCGGTGGTGGTGGTGTCGCCTGTAATGATTGTGATGACTGGGGCAATATTGTTGACTGTGATGTTGACGGCGGCGGTGTTGGATGTTAAGCCTTCTGTGTCGAGTACGGTGTAGGTGAAGGTGTCTGTGCCGACGAAGGTGGTGTTGGGGGTGTATGTAACTGTACCATCTGGGTTGAGCAGGATTGTCCCGTTGCTGGGGTTGGTTTGGATGGTCAGGGTTGAGGGGTTGATGCTGCTGTCTGCATCAGTATCATTAGCCAGAAGGTTGATTGTAACTGGTTGAGTTTGGTTGGTGGTGGCGGTATCGTTGTTGGCAACTGGCGCTATGAAGTCGTTGTCTAGCAGCATTACGTTGTCGAGGACGACTTTAGCATCTTTTGCACCGAAACCAAGGAGGTCGAAGTACAGAGTGGCGGCGGTTCCTGCTTGAATGCCTGTGAGGTCTACTTTAAATGTGAGTGGTTGGTTGAGGGTAAGGGTGCTGTTGGGGGTGGTGTTGACTAGAGTTACTTTGTTGCTGGTGTAGTATGTACCGTTATTTTGGATGTTAAGTAGGGAGTCAGTTTGGGTGAGTCCTTGGCTGGTGTTGACTAAGGATTGTTTGGTGTTGACGTTGAGTAATGCCACCTCGAATGCGTCACCTGGGGCTGTGGGGGTGTTTGCTCCCAAGGTGGTGTTTTTCAAGGTGAATTGGAGGTATTTGGCTCCTTCTGGGATGATGAAGGATTGGGAGAAGTTGCTGAGTAAGGGGGAGTCTTCGGTGAGGACGGCTTCTTTGTTAAGGATGGTGGCTGCACCGCGTGTTGTCCAGCCGTATTCGGGTTTGGTGGTGTCGCTTTCGCTGAAGTTGCCGTTGGTGATGTCTGCTAGGAGTATTGCGGTTAGTGGTGCTGTTAGTTGTGTTGCACTATTTGATGCTGCCGTAGTATTACGGATAGCGTTAATCATTTGCAGGTTGAGCCATGATGGTAGTTTACGCACCCCTGGAGCGAGGGTGTTGTTCATCAGGTCGTAGGGGTGTACTTTGGAGTCAAGGTGGCTACCGTCTGGGGTGAGGGTGGCGGTAAAGTTGTTGCCGATGAAGGTTTTTGTGCCGTTGATGGTTTGGGTGTAACGGTCAAAGCCTGGGTTGCCGTTGATTATACCTAGTAGGTGTCCGGTTTCGTGGAGGATGGTGGTGAGGAGGTCGTATTTAACGAATGCGTCGCCTGTGGTAGCTCGGAAGGCTGTGTCAGTGAGGGAAATGGTGAATTCGCTGTTATCAAGCGGAGTGGGGTCGATGAACCAGCCTACACCGTTAGCGTCGTTGTCGATGAGGATGGTTCCACCGTTGGGGCGACCGTATTGGTCGTAGTCAGTGATTTGGGCTTCGGCTAATTGTCCGGTGGGGAGATTGGTTATTTGGAAGTTGATGTTGAAGGTGGGGTCGAAGATACTTAGTAAGTTATCTTTAAATGTGTTGCTTAATGCAGAGGAGTATAGATGAGTATAACTGCTGAGGAATTGTTGCAACGATACGCTGCTGGGGAGAGAGATTTCTCCAAAGTTAACCTGCATGGAGCCAGATTGGAAGATGCCTCCTTGCCTGGAATCAACTTGAGCGAAGCGACTTTGTTCGGGGCTAATTTGACTGGAGCTAATTTGAGTGGGGCTAATCTCAGTGGAGCTAATTTGGATTGCGCTCAACTCGAAGAGGTTGATTTCAGTGATGCCAACTTGACTAAAGCCTCCATCTGTGAAGCTACGCTTGAGTGGGCTAATTTGACTAGAGCCAATTTGACTAGAGCCAATTTGGCTGATTCCGGTTTGCCAGGAGCTGACCTGACCAATGCTCAAATAACCGGAGCTATGTTCGGTGCTCCTCACCTGATTGGGGCTAACTTGACTAACGTTGACCTGAGTAGTGCTTTGATTGATTTGCCTGGGGGAATCGATAATCCTAGAGTTGCTGGAGCTATATTCTGTAACACCACTATGCCTGACGGAAGTGTCCGAAATGATAACTGTATCTGAAACTTGAGAGAAGTTATCTTTAATAGGTGTTGAACTAGCAAGTAAGGAAGCAGATAGAGATGGTGTAAATGTAGGAAATCCTGAAGCTGTTATTGGCCCTTCATATTTCCGACTTTCAATGAATTGTTCAATATCATCTGGGAGATTAGAAAGTAAATCTAATCCAGTCAGTTCTTCAATTCGATCAATTGTTTCTATCCAGATATTCCACTCACTTGTACCTGGATTTGGGAAATCTGGGTCATCTGGAAATGGCGAAGCGTAATTAGGAATGTTAACTGCGATAATAGGTGTGTTGACATTTATATCCTCTAAAGTCTCACCTGGATTAAGAACCACAACTACCTTCCAAATAGAGTCAGGCGTTTGGATTCCGTGAACTTGCTCCAAGGGAGAATTTGGGTATACTCCGGCTCCTCCAGAAATATTGTAAAGTTCAAGACCATTATTTTTGACAAGACTGGTACTAAAATTCTCGAATCTACGCCATGACCCAGTCCGCTGAGTCTGGAAATATTGTGGTATGGAATTAGTCATCAAAAATGTTGAGAACTGATCTTTTTGATTTCTATTACGATGTTCATTTGGCGTTTGGTGTCCTCGATCATAATTAGGATCGGCTGAATAATTTGTAGGTAAAACAGTTGTTAATTGTGTAGGAAGGATTGCATCTGGCATCCAGGGATAGTCTTTTGGCCCATATGGATAGCCAGGAGTAACATCTTCTTCACCTGGTCGGGGCGCAGCACCTACCCATGACTGATTGACCTGCCAGCTAACCCAGTTTGGAATTCTCGCGCTGGAATTATAAGAAAGCGCGTACTGAGGCTTCTCAATTAGATAATTATCAGCATTTGTAGACACATCTGGTCTCGCTTCCTGTCCATTTAGTGTTGGATTTCCCAGCAATAAATGCTGGCTCTTGAAGAATACATTGTCTAAATAAACCGGACTCCCACCATCCAACACAAATGAAATAGTTGCCACTTTCCCACGCAACGTATCTGGAACATCTAAGGTAAACGTCTCAAATCCTTTTTCCCCATAACCAATTCGCCGCGTATCCGCCAAGTACTCACTTACTGTTCCACGAGCTTCTTGAAGGTTAATTTCAGTCGAAACATCTGCGCTGCTGCCATCCACAGCTTGAATTGTTACTCGCAATTTATTAGTCGCATCTGCTGTTATATCTCCTGTATGCAGATCGAATCGCAATACACCCCAATCAGGAACAACAAATCTGTTATGAACAATACTTTGACCAGAGCTTAATTCTAAAGCATAATTATCTGGATAATCAGCTCGATTGTATAAACCAGTTATTTGTGTCCATTTTTTCAAAGCCGCTTGCGATGTAATTTGATTAGCCCCACCGTTGTCACCGTATAAAGACCAGCCAGCGATAGATTGTTGTCCACCAGCATTGAAAGAGATCGCATCAAAATTACCATTGAACAGTGTTGGTACTGCAAAATCACCACTCATCCGAGCTTGAGCAGTATTATCGTAACTGACAGCAACGCGATTATTTTTCAAATATTGTTCAAAATTGCCAAGCTGATTCTTGCTTTGATTACTATCACCAACTTCATACGGACGCAGTTGAGAACCGCCACCTAAAACTGAATAAAACCAACCAGTACCAATTCCTTCCCAAGGAGCATTTACAGCACCTTGTTCAAAATTTGCTTTAGTATGTTCAGGGATATACCAAGGAGTATTACTACTAGTAATTTCATTTTTCTGTGCTACAGCCAAATCTCCTTGACGACGGTAAACAACATCACCGTTAGACGCTGGTAATCTACTTTCATTCAAGTCAGCAGTTCCGGCATACCAAGTTAAAGCACTTTGATGTACACTACCATTTTTATCTTGATCAAAGCCAGCAAACTTGGAAAGATCCAGGTTGAAGTCTGCATTGGAATGGTAAATTAAAGAAGTATTTGGAATTGTGATAATGTCTTCAATTTTCCGACCATCCAATGTTTGAGAACCACTAGTTGTTTGATAATAATTATCTGCATAAGTGACATTCTGCCAAACCGTGATTTTTGGATCGTATATACTTCCAAACAATCCATTTCCTGATAACGAGTTGCCATCAAAATCATGAGGGTCAATAGTCGTCATTTGTAAGTTGCGGTTTTCTTGACTAATCCCACCTGCATTAGGGAAATAAGTACCTAAACGTTGAATAATTTCGCTATTAACAACCGCACCTTGACCAAAACCGATAAAGTGTAATGACGAATCAAAAATTGCTCCCTGTTTATCATCTCCTAAAGTATTAGCATTCTTTTGATCTAACTTCACTAGCGATGCAAATAAAGTATCTGCGGCAGCTTCAGCAAAACCCGCATTATAAAGTTTAGTTTGGTCGGCAGCAGCTTCTATCCAATCTGCTAATAATACTAACGGTTGACCTTTTTGTAACGACTTACCAGCAAATTGTTTCCACTCACCAGTTTTTGCATCGTACTTCAATACAGAACCATCTTCTCCAGCAATGTGTTTAGCCATCGCCTCTAATTGGTTATCAACTTTATATTGAGAAACTGGTTCTATCCCACGAGTTAATATTGTGACATTAGTAAATGTTCCATTATTTTTAGCCTTTGGTAATGGCGTTTCAAATTTGCCATTTTCAACGACGTATTTTTTGCCTTTATTAGTAACCGCCTCCACAGCCCAATAATAGGTCTGATTCGCAGTTAATGTTAATTTTTCGGGAAGCATAAATTCATCATTGCTGCCAATTTTACTTCCACCATTCCAAGTCCAAACCCCTTGTTGATTTGAAGGTGCTACAACACTCTTAGTCCAATTAGCCGTCAATATGCGATTAGGGTTGTAGTCATCTGTTTGGGGCAGATCGTTTAATTCTCTCCACCTGTCTTCTGGCAGTAGTCCTTGACCTTTAGGAAATACACTGGCATAGAGATTAACTTCTTTAACATCTTCTTCTTTTGTCGGGTTATAACATATATCTAATACATCATCTGTCATTCCCGCAAAATTCCATTGAAATGTAGGTGTCAGTGTTTCTTCGTTAGTAACCTGGATAGGTTGAATCAAGTTCAGTAAAGGTCTTGTGGATGCTATTCCTAACCCAAAAGAAGCACCAATACCAAGAGGATTAGCACCGCGACCAGAGCCAAAGTTAGCGGCAATACTTACCGCAGAGTTAAGTTCTTCTAGTGGCTTTTCACTTAACTGCTGAGACGATTTTTCCTTAATGGTTTTAACAATTTCCTGGACATCATAAACGAAAGTACCGTTAACACCTGGGTTAGTAGCGTACAAATATCGGTTATCGCTAGTGATAGCTAAGTCTTGCGTCAACCCCATTGGAACTGGTCTAGTAGCAGCAATTAATTGAGGGTTATCGCTTAATGGGTCTTTGATAATACCAACGTTACT
This sequence comes from Nostoc sp. TCL26-01, assembly GCF_013393945.1. NCBI lineage: Bacteria > Bacillati > Cyanobacteriota > Cyanophyceae > Nostocales > Nostocaceae > Nostoc > Nostoc sp. TCL26-01. Next base: position 21,348 of record NZ_CP040298.1, on the reverse strand, counting down.
ACCAGCTTTCGGCCCATCAATACTTTCAATTTCATTGCCAAATAAACGACCATTGCGTCCTGCAACAAAGGCATACTCTTCACCATTGCCAGGATCACGTATCATTGAAACGGCTACTGCTTCATTGACATCAAAATAATCATAAATACTACCTAAATTTAACTGAGCATACTTTGTAGTAGCTTTAAATTGACTGGGATCGTTGTTGGTAATTGTCAAAACCCCATAGCCTTCAAAATCTTTTAATCGATTAGTGAAAATCATTTTATCGGTATTAGGAGTAGCAGAAATGCCTTCCACGCCTGCTGATGTTTCAATTTCACCAATTTGTTGATGCCATTTACGTGTATTTGTGTTTGCTTGGCTACGGGGTCGGTCATTGGGATCAATGTTAATAACTGAAATTACACCCTTACCAGATTGAGAGCTAGTTGCTATGGTCACAAACAAGCGCGTACCATCACTGCTCATTGCCATCTGGCGTATTCCCGACCGCGCATTATTCACGGGAATAGTACTAATATGCTGATGATAATTTGGTGACGAAGGGTCGATATCTATGACAAAAATTTGCGCTCTGTTTCTGTCTGCTACATAGGCAAACTTATTATTTGGATGAATGACAATATCTGCTGGTGCAGCACCAGCCGCATTTTGTAAGCGAATGGAGTTAATACCTGCTTGAGTGGGATCTACATCCAAGGCTCGCATTCCTACTACATCTATTACCGCAATTTCACTTCCTCCCATTAAAGGTATGTAAGCAAGAGAGGCATTACTGGTGGTAGCAACATACCTGGGGTTATCTTTCTTATCAGGAGTTCCCACAGGAATACTTGCTAATAACAGATTTTCAACACCTGCATCTGTAATTACTTGTTTGGGATTAAGTCCATTAATTAATTTAACGGTATCGCTGAGTGCATTGACTGTAACAACAGTCTCAATACACACGGGAATAGGAATCTTCACTGGCTCAGTTTCTTCCTCCACGGGTGTTCCTATTTGCGAAGGTGTCCGCCGCACAATTTTGAAGCTTACGTCATTGTTGTATGGGACAAAATCAGGCAGACGGAATTTTATTGCTTCTTCCTCTTCTACTTCTGGTTCTAGTATGGTGATGTTGCGTTGCTCAAAAGTTTGAAAACCAAATTTCAAATCAACTGTGAGGTTTTCGGATTGGTTTCCAAAGTTATCACCTGTTACACGCAAAAATGCTCCTTGCTGATCAAAGTCTAATGCTACGTTTTTAATTACTGGTGTAATATTTGTCACTACTGGGGGCGGTGGTACTTGAATAATAGCAGTAGGAGTAACCCTGGAGGTAATTTGGTCAAGGTTTAGTTGGATATTTGCTTTAGTTGTATAAGGTAGCCCTACTTGTGGTATTGAGACTATCTCTACATCTTTTTTATTTAGCCCCTCAGATAGCAAATAGCCAAATGTAATTAAACCAATTCCTATGACAGCACCTGCTATCAATATGTTTGGTGAAAGCTTTGCAAATGCAAATCCTGCTGCAAGGCTCGTCACTATACCTAAAGCTATGACTTCAGAGTTATCAGTTTTTGGAGCTATATAAGCAAATGTTCCAGAGGTAAATGCACCTGCCCAAGGTGGTGAGGAAGTGCGAATCATGCGATCATCGCCAACAATCCCAGATTCTTCAAGTATCCAAACAGATTTTAGAGTACCAGTTTCATCTGGTAGTTCTGTTTGGCGGATAAAGAAAACTTCTTGACCAGCAGCTAAATCGTCAGGTGCGGGAATTGCCAACTGGACAGGTATATCTAAAGGTTTATCACCTAAATCTAACTTGAATGCTCCAGCAATTGAGAATTTATCCTCTGTAATTGGTAATGTCGTCAGGTTCTCTTTACTTATCTGTTGAATGCTGACATTACTTTCTCCTTTTAAAGCACCAGGAGCAACCATAACCATTGACCCATCAATGGCTTGCACCACACCACCATTGACACCTAAAGTCGCCGAGTTGAGATGTGGAATTTCTACCTGCACGGGAACTACATACTCTGCTGCACCATGAATAACCGTTACATTCGCTACTCCTTCATCTGTTGCAGTAATTAATCCATCTGGCGTTACTTGCAATACATTGGGGTTGCTAACGAAGTAGCGAGTGCCAGAAGCTGCCGTTCTTAAATCTGGCGAATCTATTATTTCATTGATACCAACCAATAATTTGCGTGTGATCCCTTGTACTAGTGTTACCGCTTTCGGGTAAACATTTAGCCCATTGGTTTCAGCCAGTGCTAAATTAAACTCAGCTTGATTCGTAGGCGCACTCAATTCACCCACTCGCAGCGCCGTCACCGCAGAGATACCATTTCTGGAAGCACTTAGCACCGACACACCATCGCTTAACCCCGTAACTACACCCTGAGACACCCCCGCTACAGCAGAATTATCTGAAGCCAACTGCAAATAAGAATACGGTAGTATAACATCCTGCTGGTCAGCAAAATCGCCAATCACCACCAACTCGGTACTATCAAGAGCATTCAACCGCAAACCACGGCGAGCAAAATCCAGATTCACCAACGCCGCATTACTAACATTCACATCCACCTTCACAGGCGCAGACATACTATAACCATCATCTGCCACCAAGGTAAAACTAGCCGCACCGTAGTAATCATCATTCGGCGTAAACAACACCGACTTACCATCAGCCGTAAAGGAAGCCGTGCCATTATCTGCACTCAAAATCCGGAAGAACACCGCATCCCCTTCTGGGTCAGTTGCTAACCCATTCAGTGCCACAGTAGTATCTAAATCAACGTGAGTTAATACCTGCTTGGGAGTCACCACAGGGGCTTGATTCGCTCTAAACCCATAATTACTACCCAGAATCTGGACATCAGCAGCATTGATGACACCATCACGGTTGAAGTCGTAACTAGTATTGTAAACCCCAGAAGAAATTGCTCCCTCCAACAGTCCACTATCCACCCCATCAACTTTACCATCGCGGTTGATATCACCAGCTATGAAGAGAGTGAGGGAGTGGGGGAGTGAGGGAGTGGGGGAAGTATTGGGGAGTTCAATGAGGTTTAAGCCAGCGCGATTGACGGCGAATAGTGCGTAACTACCATTAGCATCGCTGTGTGTGGCAATAGGTGTTAAACCTTGTAGTGTGGGTAATGTCATATTACCCTCTAACTCAACACCCAACAGCACCGTATCTGTAGCTGTAGACTGTAGTTCAGAATGTCTGAGACTAAAAGTAAAGCGTTCATTACCAACCAAACTAGTAGTCTGACCATTCCATAACACCGCACCACCCAAATCAGCTTTGATGGTTGATAAAAGCGGTGTATTTGTAGAGTAGCTAATTGCTTCTCCTGCTGTCCCAGGTGTTCCTGTTGCTAGAGTTAGGAGGGAGGGTGGGAGTGAGGGAGTGAGGGAGTGAGGGAGTGAGGGAGTAGGATTGGTGATGTCTGGGTCGGTTGCTTGGAGCTGAATGCGGACTTTTTCACCTTCACGGATAATGGTGTTGGCTGGACGTACTAAGGTGGGAGCTTGGTTAGTGGGTGCAATCAGGATAGTGGCAGTTTGTGTAACTTTTTCTATACCATCACTCACAGTAAACTGTACATTTTCGTAAGTGCCAGCAGCAGTGTAGCTTGGAGTCCAAGTCAGAATCCCTGTGGCGGAGTCAAAAATCGCACTGTTAGGTAGGTTATCTGCCCAATATATTAGCTGATGGCGATCGCTTCCGCTAGTCGTTTTTGGGAGATCGCTATCTGTTGCTTGTACTTTAATTTGTAAAGCCTTACCTTCTGCACCCTTGATAGTAATTGGAGTAGCAGCAGAATTTGTCCCAGCAGATGAAACAATAATTCCACCACTCACAACAGGAGTATTAAATACAGGTTTGTGATTCCCGCCTACCACATTCAAACTAAAAGTCTGCGTTGTCTTAGCACCGCGTAGGTCATATACTTGCAATGTTACATTGCTACTTGCAGGGCTTATTTGTGTTGGTGTCCAGGTAATTAAACCTGTACTTTGGTCAACACTCATACCTTGGGGTGCATCGTACAATAAATACCCCAACACAGCCCCATCTGGGTCATTAGCTGCCACTTGGTAAGTATATGACTGCCCAGAATAAGCTGTTAATACTGGTGCAGAAGTGATGATAGGTGCTTGGTTCGGATAAGGTAGCGCATATATGCCAGGGGTAAATTCCACCCGCAGTGCATCCGGGTTATAAACCGTGATGGTACGGGAAGTGGTAGACTGACCGGGTTTAAGCACACCTTCAGGTAAATTGTCCCGCAAATCTATCATGTATGCGCCAGTAGTGCTGCGTGTCGCCCCTGTTGGTACACCTGTAAAGTACTCTTGCGGGTCAAGCACCAACATTACTGGTAGAAGTAAGTCAGAATCAGCCTTACTCTTGAGCGTAACATCATAAGAAATTGTCCCGTTAGCGCGGTCAGAACGAGCATTGCTAAATTGGAAGTCTACTAGGGCTGAAAAATCCGAAATCGCTGTAAACTGCTCTTTGTATCCCCCAATCAGTTCTGCCCCAGCAAGACTCTTGAGGTTCTGGGATACCCGCAATTCATAATGTTCAGGGGTAATGGTATTGAAATCCAACAGTACAGTACGGGTTTGGGCATCGTAGCGGACTGACTGTGGTGTGAATTTATCACTAGCACTGACTAATTCAAAGTTAGCTGGGTTAAGAACTGAAGCGATATCGTTAGCAGTCCCAGCGTACATATCCGAGTCAAAGGTGATGCTAATTGTCCCCTGTGGCAAGGCAACAATGGCATCGGGTGCAGGATTCGTGGCTTTAACTTTTGGTGCTATTAAGGGGCTAAATACATCAATTTGATTTGATTGACTTAGTAAAATTCGACCATCTGCTGTCGTCTCGATATTTTCACCCCTACTACCACCAGATGCCAACGTTACGTATTGTAAGGTTGCTAAGTCAACCATATAAACGCGGCCATCCTGCTGTGTTCCCGTTTTGGTATTGTTGTTGGAAACAAACAACAACCCATCTAAACGGCTTCCCTTCATGCCAAAAGCAATAGAATCAACAGGGCTATCAAAAGAAAGCATTCTTTGAGCTTTGCCTTGTGCATCAAAGCGAACAATATCACCACGTTCTGGCCAAGTAGTCGCCCACAGCTTACCATCTGGTGCAAACGTTAAACTATCTACCCGTAAGTCACTGTAATGAGAGAAAGTTTCGGTTTGGGGATTGAAGATTTCAATGCCCTTGCCAGAAGAAACATAAATTAGTCCTGTTTCTTTTTGGATCGCCAGTGCTTGAGTGATACTATCGCCGTACTGCTTGACAATTTTGCCAGTTTGTAGGTTTAGTTGCACTAAGGGGCCGCCACCTGTAGTTGCCCAAAGAGTGCCATTACCATCTACACCCATGTCAAAAATTGGCTGGGATAATGTAGCTACGGGAGTGCTGGCGACACCACCAGTCTGATCAAAGCGGTATAATGAACCACGATTAGCACCACCACTGGCTAAAACTGAGCCATCCTCAAGGATTGTAATTGCTAAAGGAGCAATATCAGCGTGGCTGGTGCGAATGCCTGTAGCAAAAGCTGTGGCAGCAAAGGGACGGAGAATGTTCTTAAATTCAGATGCGTTGGTAGCCGGAATACTTGCAGGAATACCTTGCTTTGCTTCTAAAAATAGTTGATTAGTGGATGCTTCTAATGTGGGTGCGGGGGCAGTACCTAAATCCGGCACAGTGGTCTTTTCTACTGTTGGTAACGTACCTAAATTGGTTTGGAAGCCGTCATTTGGTACACTAATGCCCAGTCCTGGTTGTTCCCTGTTCCCCGCATTATCGGTTGCCAATGCCAAAAATTCGTAACTGTGTCCAGCACGACCACTGTAAACAGCACTCGTTTCCGTAGTCTGCTGCTGCCAAATTTTGTAGTTACCACCGTCTTCTGCTACATACACGGTTACGTGCTTAACTCCCGCATCTGTACTATCATCAGTTGCTGTCCACTTCACCAAGTAGTCGGAACCACCAGCCACCAAAGGTGTTGCCGTTAATGTAGTTGTTGGGGCAACACCATCAATAATGTTAGTCACCTGTGCTGTATCGATGGGAGCAGTGGTGTTGAAAATCACTCGCGCCGAGCTAACAATCTCTGTACCTGTAGTACTGTCAGCTTTCGGTAGTACGGTGTAGCTAGTAAAACCACTACCGACCCCATTGGCATTATTAGGTGGCAAAATCCCAATTTTCGGGTTTTGCATGACTTCCCCGGTATTGGGGTCAATTGCTTGAATTAGCCAAGTGACGGTGTTAGATATCACATCTAGTCCAGCATTGACTCTGAGGACAAATCCTTTACTGCGAATAAAGTCAAAATCACCAGAGAAAGTAGCACGTCCGGCGGGAATGTGGACTTGAATATCACCCAACCGTAAATCACCCAACTGGAAGCTACGGGGGTCGATATCTGAGTCGAGTTTAGTTACAATCCTGACTTCGCCTACCGCAGTTGCAGCTGTGGCAGCATTTTCAAAGCGGATGGTGTAGGGGAGTGCTGCACCTAAAGGTACGATATTTTCTGTTCCAAATCCTACTGGGCCGGTGAGAGTGGCAAGGTTACTAATTGTGCCGACAGCATTGAAGAAACTGGCGAAATTAGGTGGCGGTACGGCAACACCTTGGGGTAACTCTTCTCTGGCTTCCCCAAAAGGAACGTACACATTAAATGATTGGACGTGGGTTTGACGCGACAACCCTAAATCAAACTGTTGCGGGTTGGGTGGCGATGCCTGTCCTTGCAAGTTGGGGTTGTGACCGTACCACTTGCGGACTTGTTCAAAGAAGCTAATCAAATTACCATTGGAGATAATTTCACTGCCTGCTGGCCCCAGCAACAACCCAGTAGCAAGAGTTGCCATTAAACTGATAACTTGTGGGTTTTCGCGGATAGGAGGCGCTGCATCTGCTTCCCGCAACAGTCCTGCTGCTTCTAATGCAGCCAAGTAGGCATTTGTCCAGGTGGTAGCATTAGCCGCCAGCACAGTTAAAGCTTGAGATGCAGTTTGGTCTTTGAGGATGGCATCTCGGAGTAAAAGTGCTTGTTTTGTTTGCTGGGCGATAAATTCATCACGAGTCATCGCCGTTGCTGTGGCTAAAATGTGGAACCTGAAAGCAATTGCATCGTCGGGAACTTCTTCTAAAGCTTTGGGGTCTTTGGCTAGTTCTGCTTGTAGTCCTGGGTAAGTTTGCACGTTAAATGTGCGCCCGACAAACCCAGCATTGGGCAGGTCGAGGACGTAACCAGGAGCTATAATTTCACCGTTGGTATTGATATCGGAGATGAGGCTAGCCCAAGGTACATCCTGTAATTTGCCTTCAGGATTCCCCCGCAGATTAGAACTAAATTCTGTGTAAGGCAGACCAAAGACATCTACGTTTGTTCCTAATTCTGGTGTGCCAATGGAGAAATGTACATAAGGTGTGTCAATATTAGTCAAACTTTGTACAGATACACCATAAGTACCGACATCTCCTGGTGCTAAAACGCTCGGCCCTCCCAACCCAATGGTGACATCCGCTTCAATTGCCCGTTCGACTAAATAGCGGTAAGGTACAATTGCTTCTCGACCATCGGGATTGATCACTTTTACATCATAAAGCCCGTGGGGTGCATTGCTAAGGTCAAAGATGGCTGTAATTTTTGTGCTGTCAATGACTTGAGATTTGACTGGAATATACTCAGCAATTCCGGGACGGACTAACTTGACAATTGCTCCCGGCTGGAACTGCGCTCCTAAAATATTTGTAGTAACATAGCGACCATCTCCACCTCGGTCGGTCATGACATCAGTGATTCCAAAGGGCAGAACGTCGGCTAGGAGGCTAATAGGAGTATTATTGCTGGGTTGGGAATAACCACGTACCAGGACGTAATAAGTACCTGATTTGGTAGTCGGAATGATCACCGATTGGTTTGGCCCTAATTCCCCTGTGTAAGCAGCGTCATATACAATACTAGTTGGTGCTTGTTGGTAACGGACAAACACTTCATTAGCAGCATTCAAGGCGGATGAGGTGGTGTTGATTCGCAGGGTTTGACCTGCGGCGACGTTAATTTGGAATAGTCGTTCTTGTCCGGTGTTAAGTGTGGTATTTAAAGGTACACTTAATTGCAACTGTTCGACTGTTACATTTAGAGTATCAGCAGAGGAGGTGCGGTTATTGGTTTCTAAATCAGCTTCGTAAACTTGATTGAAGATATCTGGTCTGACGATAATGCGATACTGTCCAGGGGTGGCTGGTGGTAAAGTAGTTGTCAGGGTTGAAGTATAAGAGGTGTTGCTTGCTAAGTTACCACTGTAGCCGACTCGTCCCATTAGGCGATCGCTGATGTCCCAAATCGCATCTGTAGATAGGTAAACGGCATCACTCCATTGACCGTTAGCTGGATTATCACCATAGTTAGTGACTTGCCAACTAATCTGCACTTGTTCGCCAGATTTAGCAGCACTGGGTAAGGTGATTTGATCAACTTGTAAGTCTGCTGGTGGTGGTAGTTCTAATACTAAAGGTTGGGTACTAGCAGTAGCGTTGTTGCCTTCGTTATTTCCTTCAAATACGACACCGCGAACATTATATTGCGGGGCATCGGTGATGACAAAGACGTAGTAGGAGCCAACAAGATCATTGGGGAGTTGTAGAGTTGGGTTGTTTGTGTAGCTACTACCAGCATTTAAGCCACCTGTATGTTCTACATATCCTAAATAGCGGTCTGCTTGCAAATCTAGGAATTGGTCGCGCGATAGATAAATCAAGTCATTCCAGCGACTTTGGCTGTTGGGTATATTCCCTGCACCCTGATTTGTCACTGTGTACACCAGATTCAAGGCTTGTCCACTAGTCGTGCGTTGGGGAATTTGTACTGACGTGACTTGCAAGTCGGCTGGTGGTTGCAAGATGACTGACAACGGCGCAAAAGTAATATTGTTGCCTTCATGCTGAAATTCGGGTACACGAGCCAAAGTTGGGTTGATGGAGGATTCAAAGTTAACAGATGATCCGCCATCAATGTTGGAGTCAGTAAATACTAGCAGGTAGAAGTTGCCTTCAATATTATCAGGCAGCACAACTTCACTACTACCCGTGTATGATTCTCCCTGTTTTAAGCCACCACGACGGGTAAATTGTCCCAGTAATGTATCATTCAAGTCTAAGGACTGGTCACGAGACAGGTAGATGCGGTCATACCATAAAGTTTGTCGAGTATCGCGCCCTCCTGTATTGCTGACAGTCCAACTAATGGGAATAGTTTGACCAGAGGTAGGTGGTGTTTGCGGTACTACAAGATTGGTAATTTGTAAATCAGGTTCTTTGTAAGTAACGGGTATGAGTGCGTTGCCTAAATTATTGGCAGGGTTTTCATAGACCCGGTACTCAAAGCTACGACGGGTTGAGTCGTTATCACCACCATTTGGTATGCTGCCTCGGAATTGTTGGGTGTAGTAATCGTAGCTGTAATTGGTGCTGACGTAAATATAATACTCGCCATCAATTCCCGCAGGCAGAGTCACATCTTGCCTTTGAGTGTAACTTTCACCTGTACGTAAAGGCTGCGGGGAACTGTAAGGAACAAACCCAACTTTTGTGGCTCTTCCAGGAATAAAGGTAGAATCAGGGGAAATCCAGATTTCGTCATACCAGTAGCGTGTCTGCGAGGCAATATCTGCACCGATATTTTGTACTGTCCACTCAACGCTTGTCCGTTCTCCAGAAAAGTTTTGCGCTAGGGTTTTAACATTAGTAACAATTAAGTCAGCAGGCGTACTGGTAACGTTGGTTTCTACTGTCCGCAAGTTGTTATTGAGATAAGGCCCTTCCCAAAGTCTGTTGTCTGAGTTGGTTTGGACGATGATGTAGCTACCGGTAGCACCAGGCGACAAGATTGTATTCAACTGGGCGGTGTAGCTTTCGTTCATGCCTAAACTGCTAGAACGTTCTACACTACCTAAAAACCACTGTTTAGCTGCTGGTGCATTCAGGGTAGGACTATCAGATAGATAAATGTAGTCAGCCCAGTTAGTTTGTCCTGTACCGTTAGCACCTTGGTTTTGTACTGTCCAGGTGACACTAAATGGCTGTCCACCAATGGCTTGTGCTGTTGGTGTTACTGACGTGACGACCAAATCTGGTGGCGGTGTCAGTAGGATTGTAATTGGTCGAGCTTTATAGTTGTTGTTGTCTAGCTCGTTAGGGTCGTCAGGATTGTTATTAATAGATAATGTATCTTCTAAAACTATGTTGTAAGCATCTGTCCAAGGTGTAATGTACCACTCACCTGCAATTTGCCCAGGAATAGTAACTTCCACTTCGCTTTCATAACTAGAACCGACTTTTAGAGAGCCACTATGTCCAACGCTGGTTAATAAAATATCTTCAGATTTTCCTTCTCTGTTAACAGGAGCAGGACGGTTTTTATCGCGGGTTAACCAGATAGTATCAGTCCAGCTATCTCGGTCGGTTTCACCGATACCATTGTTGGTGACACTATAGCGGACTTTAATTCTGGAACCGTCAAATGCCTGGGTAGGAGCGACGACGTTACTGGTAACGAGGTCGGCGGGTGGTAGAGAATTGATATTCAGTTCCACAAATGAGGTGTTGTTGCCGTCTTGTGGATATTCGTCTTGACTACCAGAAGCATCTGCTTGGACAATGAGATAGGCTTTGCCTCGGAAATATTTGGGAATGACTAGTGTATTGGCTTGGGTGCGGTAACTTTCAAGAGCTTCTAAGGCAGCGGCATTACTAAAGCTACCCAAGGATAGGTCATCGTAGCTAATGCGGTTATCTAAGGATAAGTAAACTCGGTCTTGCCAGTTAGGGCTGGTGGTGGCAACTGTGCCTTCGTTGGCAACAATAAATTCTAGAGAGATTGTCCCACCTGCGTTGGCGGTTGTCGGGGCAATAATCTGTTTGACTTGCAAGTCAGGACGGGGAGCAAGGCTGACTTGTATGGTGTTGGTTGCTGTGGTGGTATTGTTACTAGTAGCACCATGTTCGTATAGAGAATTGCTAGTGTTGGTTTTGACGACAACTTCGTACAGACCTTGCAGAGTAGAAGGGAGGACGAATTGTTCGGCACGGGTGTAGGATTTCCCAGCCTGGAGACCGTTACCGTAAGTAAAGCTGCCTAAACCAATTAATTGGGCGCTGGGGTTGCCTGCTTCTCTGAGGTAAACACTATCTGTCCATGTACTGATAGCATCACCTGTGCCAGAGTTGGATACAGTCCATGATACGTCAATTTTGTTGCCGGATTGTACTGTTGTGGTGGGAGAAGTAACATTAGTTACAATTATGTCAGGCGGTGGGGTCAGGTTGACGGCGACGGCATTGGAGATGCGGCTATTATTGTTGTTGTAGATAAATTCAAAGGGGCCGCCTGTGGTGACAACTAGATAATAAGTACCGTTTAGACCATTGGGTAAGGTGACTTCCACTGCACGGTTATAAGTACCACCTACTGTCAAAGCTCCTACTTGTTCAAAGCTGCCTAAGTCGGCGATGATGTTTTTCCCTTCTGGGTCACTGGCGAGGAGAATGCGATCGCTCCAGGAGTTACTATTAGTTATACCTATACCCTGGTTAGTTACAGTCCAAGAAACCTGCATTTTCTGTCCACTGTTTGCGGTTGCTTGTGCTTGTAATCCTGAGACTACTAAGTCGGCATAGGGAATGGGAACTACGCTGAAGGTATTATTGGCAGTAGCAATATTATTTCCCTCGGAACCATTCTCAAAGACAACACCTGTAGCATCAGTTTGGACGAACAGTTGATATTGTCCCTGGAAATTAGGGGCAAGCCTGATTTTTTCACTGCGGGTATAATTTTCTCCGACATTTAGCGGTTTGAGATTAGAGAAACTAGCTATGAGAATGTCATCACTATTACCGACAATGCCATCTCTAGAAGCAATAATTCTGTCAACCCATGTGCTAGTTTTACCAACACCATTGCCGATGTTATTGACTGTCCAGCCAATTGTTACCTGTGCTGGGTCGCCAATTGTTAATGCTGGTGCAGTCACATTAGAAACTGCTAAATCTGCGTAAGGAGCTAGTGCAATATTAATGGCAGAAGCCGCAACATTATTGTCCTCGCTATTGAGTTCAATGACTTGTTTATTGGCATCGCTTACTACCAGCAGATAGTAGTTACCACTGACATCTATGGGCAAATCAAGGTTAACTTGACCTTGGTAACTGCTAAGGGAAGCAAGTGAACCATTATAGTTGCGTTCTTTTAGGAAGAAATCGCTAGTATCGAACTTGTTGTCTTGAGATAGATATATGCGGTCAACCCAATTGCCTGTTGCTGCTGCATCACCTGTGTTATTTACTGCCCAACTCAAAGATACATTTGTACCAGATGTGGCTGTGCTTGGAGATGAAGTGATAGTTGGTACGAGGTCAACAGCACCTAAAATGATGGGAATAGCTTTAATGTTATTGGCTTCGTTGGTTTCTCTTTGATTGTTAGTGCGGTCAGCGACAAACAATAGGTAGCGATTACCTGTAGTAGTATTAGGTACAGTAATTTTAGAAGCCAAAGTATAGCTGGCTCCCAGCCCTAATGGTGTTTTTTGTCCAGTCCAGATGTCAGTCACGTAAGTATCTGAGGCATCGAGCTTGGTGTCGTTACTAATATAAATGCTGTCGTACCAGTCAGCAAAAGCCGAGCCATTACCAGTATTGCTCACTGTCCAAGTGACATCAATTTCCTCGCCCAGAATGGCGCGTTCTGGGGCTTGTGCAGTTGTGATTACTAAATCTGGAGTGTTCACAGAGAGCGCCAAAGCCCGCACATTGTTGTTTTCGTTACTCTCACCTTGAGTATTACTGCCGTCAGTGACAAATAGCAAATATTTGTTGCCACTTGCTGTGTTAGGAATGGTAACTTGCAAGCTACGAGTATAGCTAGTACCAGCACTCAGAGGTGTTTTATCATCGGCCAAGAGGTAGTTCAGTTGAATATCGTTGGCATCAACAGTTATATCATCCGATAGGTAAACATAGTCATACCAGTCTGCCGGAGCGACAATATTTCCTGTGTTAGTGACAGTCCAACCAACTTGAATCATTTCCAGAGGACTGGCAGTAATAGGTGCAGTGGCAGCAGTTAGTTCAATATCCGGCGCACCCAGTTCTATGGCAACGGCTTTAACATTATTATTATTGTTCGTTTCTGATTGGTAATTATTTTGGTCTGCGGCAAATAATAAATACCAAGTGCCGGCACTGACATTAGGAACTCTTACATCTAAGCTAGCCGTGTAACTTGCCCCTGCTGCTAGTGGGGTTTTATCTCCTGTCCATCGGTAGCCTAAATTAGTGTCATTGTAATCAAGGGTTTGGTCGGCTGACAAGTAAACGTAGTCCCACCAATCTGCAACAGCAGCGCCATTTCCTTGGTTGGTTATTGTCCAAGTCACAGGAATAGTTGCCGCCAAAATACTTTCGGTCGGTGCTGTGAGAGCAGAGATAATCAAATCCGGAGCTTGTACTTCTATGGCAACAGCACGTACATTATCTGTTTCATTACTCTCTGGTTGTTGGTTGCCATAGTTGTCACTAGCAACTAATAAGTAGCAAGTTCCTGGAGTGACGCTGGGAATAATCACATCAAGATTTTTACTATAGCTACCACCAGCTTCTAAAGGACTTTGCGGGGCGGCTGATAAATTACCTAAGTAAACATCATTACTATCTAGGGTAGGATTACTAGAAATATATACGTAGTCCCACCAATCTGTTAAGGCATTACCTGTACCCTGATTAATTACTGTCCAAGCAACATCGATTCTTTCACCCCAGGTGGCTGTTGTTGAAGCATTAACATTGCTAACTTGGAGATTAGCTGCCTTTACCTCAAAAGGAATGGCTTTGATGTTATTTTGATTATCAGTTTCCCCTTGAGCATCGTTGGCATCTGCCACAATCAGCAGATATTTATTCCCAGTTCCTGAATAGTTGGGAATAGTGATGTTCTTGTTAGATTGTGTATAACTACTACCACCAGCTAAAGGAACTTGAGCAGATGCACTGAAGGTGGCAACAAATTTGTCAGTCCCATCTAAGGTGGTGTCATCAGAAATATAGATTTGGTCGCTCCAATTAGCTGCTGCGGCGACAGTGGCATTGTTGGTGACAGTCCAATCAATTTGGATAGTTTCTCCCCAACTAGCAGTAGTCATGGTGGTGCTGGCACTACTGACGACTAAATCCGGTGCAGTTAAGGTAATTGGCACTGCCCGGAGGTTGTTAGTTTCGTCCCTTTCACTTTGCTGCTTCAGAGCATCGGCAACAAATAGCAAGTAGCGATTCCCGGTTGTAGTGTTGGGAATAATGATACTGCGGCTATAATCGTAAATACCATTTACTGCTAGTGGAGTTTTGTCAGCAACACTTTGGGAGAAAACAGTAATGTCACTGGCATCAAGAGTCTGGTCATCGGATAAGTAAATCGTATCAGACCAGTCTGTTGCCGCTTCTCTATTACCTTGGTTGTTGACACTCCAGTTAACTGTGATGGTTTCTCCTAAAATAGCAGTGCTAGGAGCAGTGGCAGCAGTGATTACCAAGTCTGGGTCATTATCACCAATAATTAGGGGAATTGTCCTAATGTTATTGTTTTCATTACCTTCTCCTTGGGCATTGTTGGCATCTGTAACGAATAACAAATAACGACTACCAATTGCGATGTTGCTAGGCAATGTTAGTAGTTGACTAATAGTGTAATCATCCCCAGCCGCTAAAGGTGTTAAATTACTTGTGAATACTTCTTTAAGTAAGGTATCACTATAAATATTTAAAGTTTCATCATCTGACAAATAAATCCGATCATACCAATCTGCGATCGCACTAGTATTACCTTGGTTTTTCACAGTCCAACTCAGTTCAATACGCGAATTGGGATAGCTCCTAACTGGGGCTGTGGCGTTAGTAATTACCAAGTCGGGAGTTTGGACTGTAATCGGGACTGCACGGATGTTATTTGCTTTATTTAGGTCGCTTTGATAATTGTAAGCATCTGTAACAAACAGTAAGTATTGACTACCAGAGCGTCCTTGAGGAATTGTAATATCACGAGTCCGAGTATATGTTCCATTCACCGCTAGTGAGTTGGAAGTCCCGCCTGAATAATAATAATCATTATAGAGATTAATGTCACTGGCATCTAAATTACTATCATTAGAGATGTAAACATGGTCATACCAGCCACCATTGCCATTTGTTGCTGCTAACGAGCCTGTATTTTTTACCGTCCAAGAGACTGATACTTTTTGTTGCGTTGATACTACTGTGGGAGCTGATACTGCTGTCACCTCTAAGTCGGCATTATTACCTGTGATAGTAATGGGAATTGCCTTAACATTGTTACTCTCATCAGTTTCAGTTTGACTTCGATCACTATCTGTAACAAATAGTAAGTAACGATTACCTGGTTGACCTATTGTATTGTTGGGTAGGGTAACGCTGATGTTGCTCCCTGAGTAACTGCCATCAGCAGCTAATGTAGGGGTTTGTGAAATCAAACGATTGGCAAGTTGCGTATCTGCGTAGTCATAAACTGGGTCGTAAGATAAATAAATGTGATCGTACCATCTACTGTTGACTGTCGCAGCTTGTCCTTGATTTTTTACGGTGTATGCAAGTTCGAGGGTAGAACCAGGAGTTACAGTAGTGGCTGAAGTACTAGCATCAGTTACTACTAAGTCCGCAGCTTTAATGTAGATGGGAACTGCTTTGAAGTTGTTGTTTTCGTTTGTTTCTCCTTGATAATTATTGCGGTCAGTCAGAAACAGCAAGTAACGATTACCAGCTTTAACATATGCAGGAATAATAATATCTTGTGTAATTTTGTAGTTAGATGATGCTGGTAATGGAGTTTTTTCATAAATCCATCTATTATTGATGCCTTGGTCTGAGCCATCAAAAATTGCATCATCAGAGAGATAAATAGAATCGTACCACTGGTTCGTGCCAGCAACAACATCTCCAAGGTTGCTTACTGTCCAAGAAACTGAGATGTATTCCCCCAGCCCAGCCGAAATAGGGGCTGTAGCATCAGATACTACTAAATCAGGAGCAGTGATAGTTATAGGAGTTGCCCAGACGTTATTAGTTTCGTCGGTTTCACTTTGATTATTACCACCATCGACTACAAACAGTAAATAACGTTGCCCTAATTTGGAATTGGGAATTACAATATCTTTTGTGCGAACCTCGTTAACACCTGCGGCTAAGGCAGAAGAGTCACTGCGTCCTACGTTGTAAACATAAGTGTCTGTAGGATCAAATTTGGTGTCATCGGACAGATAAATTCCGTCATACCAATATGCTGCTGCTGGTACGTCTCCTGCGTTTTTCAATGTCCAAGACACACTAACTGTTTCACCTACTGCCGCAGTTGTCGGAGTATTACTACCAGTAATAGTTAAGTCGGGAATAGTAATCTCAATGGGAATGGCATAGACGTTGTTAGTTTCTGAGATTTCCCTTTGATAATTGTCGTTATCTGTAACTACAAGCAGATACCATTTCCCTGAGCCTGTTTTCTGTGGTAAAGCGAAAGTCTGAGTTTGGTTATAACTTTCTCCCGGTAGCAGATTAGCACCAGTTGCCGCACCTAGATATTGGTCTGAATTATCAAAGACAGTGTTGTCAGAAAGATAAACGGAATCATATAAACCGTAGGGCTGCATTGTTGGTACACTCCCTTGATTTTTCACTGTCCAGTTGAGTGTAATCTCTGAACGTTCAGCAGCTGTTGTTGGAGCTGTTGCTTGTGTAATAATTAAATCTGGGTTAGTGACGGTAATTGGTAAAGCATAGGCATTGTTTGTGCGTTCAGTTTCTATCTCTGTATTATCTGGATTAGTAATAAATAACAAATATTTATTCCCTAACCCAACATTGGTAGGAATGTAGATGTTCTGGGGTTGGATGTAATCATCACCAGCCGCTAGAGGTGAATTAGCCCGTCCAGTCACCCCTGTTAATAAAATATCTTTACTGTCAAAGCTAGCATCGTCTGAAATATATACTCTATCATACCAATTACTCTGGGTAGTGCTACTGCTTTGGTTAGTGACAGTCCAACTCGTACTAATGGTTTGCCCAGGAGTAATTACGGATGGAGCAACAACACTGCCAATTGTTAAATCGGATAAGTTTGCTGGAGGTGTGAGATTTGTAGGTATTAAGGCATTGCTGGGAATTACCTGCCTATTGCCACCCGTAGGAGTATAACTGAGGCTGACAGCGCTTCCTCTGTCGTAGTAATAGTATTGTCTCGGTGCAAACAATTCCAAGCGGACATCATGTTCGCCTTGTGTCAGGTTAATTGTTTGGGAAGCTTCTGATTGATAATATCCCTGATTATTGATGACTAATTGCCCATCAATGTAAAGACGATTACTACTATCAGAGTAATATCTTTTATTGGTATAAAAAGTTGTGTTTCCGGCTGTGGTAATGTTGATTTTTCCTGTCCACAGAGCCGCAAAATTATCTTTTAAATTAGGAATGCCAGCAAAACTGTTATTTTCTAAGCTAAATTCAACCTGTGAGTCAACTCTGGTATAAGTTGGTTGCAAAGTGCTGAAATCAGGAAAAGTAGTAAGATTGCCGTCTAAAATATAGTATTGCCCTAACAATCCTGTTGTTGAACTACCAGCTAAGGGGATGTAAGTGGCTGTGTTAGGGTTAGTAGCAGGCTGAGAACTATTTTGGTTTTGGACGGGACTATCTGTTTGCAGTAATGATAAATTGGGATCTTTGTCAACAATGCTGATAGGAATTGCTTTAACATTGTTGTTCTCACTTAATTCACCCAACGCATTGTCTTGGTCTGTCACAAACAGCAAATACTTACTACCTTTGGTTATATTATTAGGTAGTGAAAGCAGTTGTCTTACCGTATAGCTATTACCATTTTCTAACGGCAACAACTTTTGTATTGATACATTCTTTAGTAATGTGTCAGTGTAGGTAGAAAGGGTGTCATCATCCGACAAATACACCGCATCAGATAAATAGTCATAGTACCCTTGGGGTGGCAATGCACGGCTATCCCCCAGGTTCTGCACTGTCCAACTCGCTTCTATCTGCGCTCCCGCATAACCCTGAGTAGGAGCAGTAACATTGGAAATTACGAGGTCGGGAGCGTCAATCTTGATGGGTACTGCTCTAATATTGTTAGACCTATCTGCATCATTTAAGTAGTTATCTATATCTGCAACATACAACAGGTATTGATTGCCATAGATATTACTCGGTAGATTAATATCCTGTTTGACGGTATAACTAGCTCCTGGTGCTAGAGGTTGGTACGAGTGGTATTGCGCTGAATAAATACTATTTAAAGAGATAGCCGAATTATCTAATGTTGGTTTACTCGACAGGTAGATATAGTCGTACCAGTAAGAACTAGAAGTTGCTAAAGTTCCCTGGTTAGTAACGCTCAACTCTAGGGAAATTTTCTCACCAACAATAGCCTGAGTTGGTGCTGTCACTGCTGAGACTGCTAAATCTGCACTTTCTCCATTAATAATGATGGGTATAGCTACAAGGTTATTATTTTCGTTAGTTTCTCTTTGATAATTGTAAGTATCGGTAATAAACAGTAAATAGCGTCTTCCTGGACTGCCAATTCCATAACTGGGAAGTGTTACACTCCTCCCCATGTTGTACGTATCATCTTTCAATAACTCGATTGAATTATAGTCTTCAGTGAGGTAGATATCCGAATAATCATAAACTGGGTCGTAAGATAAGTAAACGTTGTCATACCTACCACTAGTAGCGTTTGTCTCTCCAATGTTTTTGACTGTCCAAGAAACATCTATACTATCTCCAGGGTTAGCGGTCGTAGGAGCTATGGTATTGGAAACGATTAAATCTGGTGATTGGCTATTAATGTAAATGGGAACTGAGTAAACATTGTTGTCTTCGTTCGTTTCACCTTGGTAATTATAACGGTCAGCAACAAATAACAGGTACTGATTTCCGGCTTTAGCATAGGTGGGAATAGTCAAGTCATAGCCATCGGTGTAGCTGGTATTACTAGCTAGAGGAGTTTTGTCATCTATCCACTTGTAGCTAATATACTGGTCTGCACCATCTAAAATTTGGTCATCTGATAAGTAAAAGTAATCATACCAATTGGCATCAGCACTTACATTACCTTGGTTTGTTACTTGCCAGTTGACAGTAATTTGTTCACCTGTTGTTGCTGTGGTGGGTGCAGAGGCATTAGAAATAATTAAGTCAGGAGCGTTAACTTGGACGGAAATTGCTTTAATATTGTTGGTTTCGTTGGTTTCGTATTGATTATTATTTGCATCGGCTACAAATAACAGGTAACGACTACCTAAAGCAGTATTGGGGATTTTAACAGTCTTGGTTAAGGTATAAGTATCCCCTGGGGCAACAGATGTGCGTGGTGTACCTGAATCAAACCCAGCTATTTGCGTGTCTGACCAATCCAAAGTCTGGTCATTGGAGAGGTAAATATGGTCGTACCAAGGGTGAGTTGCTTGTACATTGCTTTGGTTTAGTATTGTCCAAGATACTTCAGCAGTACTACCTACTGTAACAGCAATGGGTGCAGTTGCTTCTGTAACAACCAAATCCGGTAAAGTTATATCGATAGGCACTGCCCTGACATTATTGGTTTCTTTTTCTTCAATTATGTTATTACCGTAGTCAGCTACAAATAGCAAATACTGTTTTCCTGCCCCTATGCGTTCTGGTAGCGCCATGTCTTGAGTGCTTGTGTAACTAGCACCAGGGACTAGTGGTATTTGATTGCTGCTAGTGAAATTACCTATATAGCGGTCTGAATTGTCAAAAACGGTGTTGTCTGATAGGTAAACGTAGTCATACCAGTTGTCTGTGGCTCGTGCTTCTCCTTGGTTGGTCACAGTCCAACTTAAGGTCACTATGCTACGTTCTGGGGCTGTTGTGGGTGCTGTGGCTACTGTAACTACCAAATCTGGCAATCCTACCGTTGCATAGATAGTGTATGTTCCTGTGCTACCACTACCATAACTGGTAGCTCTAACTATGTAATTAATGCCATCAACAGGAGTAAATCTGAGCAGTGAGTTATAATCAGATCCAGAGTCATCATCTTCAGCAATGATTAGCCCTGTATCTGCATTAATCAGTTGTAAATAGGTGTCAAAACTAGGTGCGGATAGATCGAGGGTAACAACTTTACCAACTGTATAATCAATTAATTGGTAATCATCACTGTATTGACCGTTCCGGGTAGGATTAACTCTATCATCTGTACTTAAAGTACCGTTAATTGTGCCATCATGAGCAGAAATTGTGGGTAAACCTAATTCAAGTGCGTCATTGACTGGTTCATTTACTGTAATGTTTGCTAAAACTTGCTGTGTGGGTAAGCGTCTTGTTCCTGTTGACAATGCCTCACTCATAACTGAGTGAGAATCTAAGTGAGACAGTCCCAATACGTGTCCAAATTCATGTAGAATGACTGTAAGTAAATCTACACGGACAAAAGCTGGGTCACTTTCGATTGCTTGTCGTTGAGTTGTATAAATAAGGTCGCTAAATTCTGCATCATCTGCCGGGGAATCATCAATAAACCACCCAGTACCAGCAGCATCAGTATCAAGGGTAACAGTGTACCCTTGTGTTATGCCCAGTTTATATCCTGGTAGGTCAGCAATTACCAATTGTACTTCTTGGAGAATGCCTTGTTGTCCTGGTGTAATACCTATACTAGCCCAACGTGCGATCGCTTCAATACGGAATATTTCTAATGTTTCTGGTGTTAGTTGGTTTAAATATTGGTTGTTATTTGTGCTACTGAATAAATTAAGAATGCTATTTTGAGCTTGGGGCGGTGGTTGAGTAATATTGCTTTCTTCTATTTTGGCAGTAGCACTCAGGAACTTTTGAGTAGTTCCGTCTTCTTCTAAGAAGCCCACTAATGGTTCATTTTCCTTAATACCTGTAATCAAGTCATAGTTAGCAGTTGTGATATTAGTTAAGGTTTGCCCCAAAACTGGTAGAACTGGAACTACGTTAGATGATTGTTCTAAGAAAGAACTTGAAGATAATGATGTATCAATAATCAGGTCTGTACTAGGAGAGCCAACAGTTGCTGTCGTAGGATTATTGGCAGAAATTCCTAGCCCTTGACTCAATTTTAATGGATCTTCAATGACGGGTTTTATCGCCCCGTCAAGAGACAGCAGTGAGTCGGTACTTGGCAACCACTCATTCATCCCTGACAT